>JAVEYW010000010.1 GCA_034003325.1 Desulfobacterales bacterium | reverse complement strand
CGGAATTGGCGCAGGCCAACGAGGACATGAATTTTGCGGCGCAGGTGTTTAAAGACGCGGGCATCTCCTGCGAGACAAAACTCATTATTCGCGGCAATACGCCCGGAGTGGACATGGTCGAGTTCGCCCGGGAAAACAACATTGATATGATCGTTATCGGCATTCGGCGGCGCTCGAAGCTGGATAAACTGCTTTTTGGCTCCAACGCCCAATACATCATTGTCAAGGCGCATTGCCCCGTGCTCTGCATTAAATAAAGAAATCATTTTTTTATTATAAGCCAGTGAAGGAGATCTTATGGCGGACGGCATCTATTTTAAACTTCGGGAGCAACTAGGCAAGTACTCCCTCGGCTTTCCAGCTACTAAATCAGAGGTTGAAATAAGAATTCTGGAAAAAATATTCTCTGAAGAAGAAGCCCGAATGTACCTGAATCTTAGCATGGCTCCGGAAACGCCCAAGGCCCTCGCGGAGCGATTGAAGCGGGATCCGGAAACCCTTTCCAGCTTTCTTGAGGAGATGGCCGTAAAAGGGCTTCTGTTCCGAATCCGTGCCAAGGGTGAGGTGATGTATACTGCCGCACCCTTTATGATCGGCATATATGAAAATATGATCGACAGAATGGACCCCGAGTTGGCCAAGTTGTTTGAGTTATATTGGCAGGAGGCTTGGCTTCCTCACTTCTCGAAATTGCCGGTACCGCTTCGATTTATTCCCATCAAAAAATCCCTTGAGCCCGATATCAGCGTATCGCCGCATGACCAGATTCGTGACTATATCAAGTCAAAGGATCGAATCGCGATTGCGGAATGTATCTGCCGAAAACAAAAAATTCTCGTTGGGGAAGGGTGCGGAAAACCGCTTGAAACCTGCATGATTTTTGACTGGTATGCGGATTATTTTGTTGAAAACCAACAGGGAAGATATATCAGCCGGGAAGAAGCGCTCGAAATTCAGGACCGGTGTGATGAAGCGGGCCTGGTCACGCTTTCGAACAACATCAAAAATTCAATCGTTGTTTGCCACTGCTGCGAATGTTGCTGTGTCAGTCTTCGGGCGCTCAATATGCGATCCCTGGTGCTTGAGGGAATTGCGGCCAACTATTACGCGGAGGTTGATCCCGATCTTTGTTCGGGTTGCGAGACCTGTATTGAGCGGTGCCAAACAGGTGCGCTTTCAATCGGTGAGGATAATTGCGCCGTGGTGGACCGCAATCGCTGCATCGGGTGCGGGGTATGTGTTACCGTTTGCCCGGTGGAGGCTTTGCGTCTTAAGCAAAAGCCCGAAAACGAGCAGAAAAACGAACTGCTTGATCCGGTGGAGGCATCTCGGTTGCTCGCGAAGTTTCGTTAAAAATATATAATGCATTAAATTGCTTACTTTTTTTTGACGGGTATAACGCCATAAGGCGCTAAAGGGGGACGAGCATGAACCAATCCAACCGGAATCCCGAAGGATATTGGCATGGCGATGATCTGTTTTGGAATCAAAGTCTTGTATTTCATATCTATGATTCAAAAAACAAAGTTGCCGGTCATATCCGAATCGGCTTGTTGGAGAATCTAAAGGAATCGAACAACTGGCTCATTTTTTTTATTGATGGCAAGCCGCTGTATCTGCGGAACAATCAAAATCTTCCCTATACATCGAAAAGAATAGATAACGGCGTTGAAGTGGCGGGCATACGCGTGACGTCCTTGGAGCCACTAAAGACGGTGCGCATTGAGTTTTCAAGCCGGAACTTCAGCCTGAATCTTCTCGCCGAAGAACTGCATCCGATGGTGGACTGTATTGCCCTGAGTGATGATGAAGAGGGGACTTTGTCCAAGGAAATGACCCATGTGCACATGGAAGGAACCTGTCGTTTCACCGGCTCGATCACTTATGACGGCGGCAAACGCATCGACATTGACGGCGATGGGTTCCGGGACGTGAGTGTGGGGCCGCGAAACTGGGATTCGGTGCTTTACTACGGCATGACATGGCCGGTGTTTTCAAATGGCGTTGCCTTTTCCGGTATTCATGCCATTTCCGCAGACGGCCGGAACTCCTTTATGAAAATGCTACATGACGGCAAGCAATGGGTTCGTGTCAAACGCTTTGAAGACCGGAATGCGTATGCGGAAGACGGCGTGACGATTCGGTCGCTGCATTGGAAGTTCTGGGATACCAACGACCGAATGTGGGAGTATACGGGGAAATCGCTTTATTCATGGCCTTATTCGTGCGACACCTTTATGCAGGTTCAACAAATGATGGAATACCGGCTCAGCGATGGAACCATGGGGTACGGCATGGCTGAGCAGGGGTTTCGCCTCGATTCTCTGAGACCTGGCCCGGCCTATGACAGGCGAATGGCAAACACCCTGCTTCTGCAGCCGAAGAAATGATTTTCAACAATAAGCCGGCGGCGTTCTGACGGATAAGGCAAGATAGGAGAAATAACAGCATGCAAACGATAGACAAAAGCCGTCCCCCTGTCGAATGGATAGCGCACCTGGAAAAACGATTCCCCTGTGAAAGGGAAATAAACCGCGTGCTGAGGCGCAAGCTTCTTCGCCGCGCCGGGCCGCCCTATACACCGGTTCAACTTGAGACCTTGGTTAAGGGCATAGAAGGCTTGCTTCGATCGGAAATCGACGGAGAGTTCCGCCTGTCGGAGCCGTCCTGGCTGACGGGGGGCGCATCCAAGCTGCAAATGGCATTCAAGCTCACCTGGCAGCAGCCCGGTGTCGGCCGGGTGTCAACACCGATGGTTCTGCGCATGGAACCGGCTGAATCCATCAATGAAACCAGTCGGCTTCGGGAGTTTCAAATAATTAAGGCATTTGAAGGCCACATTCCGGTGCCGCCTGTCTATGGGATTGACGAGGAAGGGAAATACCTTCCATACCCGGCTATTATATACGGATTTATTCCGGGTGTGACCAAGCCATCGGGAGGCGCCGGGACGGTTTCGGGGGTCGGCACCCAATTCACCCCTGAGATTCGATCGAAGCTGATTCCTCAGTTTATAACGTACTATACGCAGATCCACCGTTACGACTGGCGTCAAGCCGATCTCGGCGCATTCGATGTCTCCGCTCCCGGCACGCAAGCGGCAGAGTGGCAGTTGAATTGGTTGGAGCGGCTGTGGGAAGAGGATAGTAACGAGGATGTGCCGCTGTTGCGTCTCGCAATCGCATGGATGCGCAAGAACATGCCGCCGGCAGAGACCATTTCCGTTATCCATTCAGATTATCGGACCGGAAATTATCTTTATACCGAGCATGATTGCCAAATTACCGCGATTCTTGACTGGGAATTGGCCCATTTGGGGGACCGGCATGAGGATATCGCCTATACTTTTCAGAAGGTGTTTGGCAATATGGATGCGGACGGCAAAACCTTTCTGGTATGCGGTCTGATGACGGAATCGGAATTTTACGAGGCATATGAGAAAGCGTCCGGGGTGTCCGTTAATCGCAAGGCGGTGGACTTTTACAGAATCATGGGGTCATGCAAGGCGGCGGTTTATACGCTTGGCACCAATTACCGCATATCCCGCGGCGGCAAAACCCACCAGGATATTCTTCAAGCGTGGCTTCTCGGCATTTCCTACAAGATTCTGGAAACCCTGCGACTTCAACTTGAGGAGGTGATCTGATATGGAGCTCCGACCGGCATTTCAAATTCAAAGCATCCTTAAAACCATGAAAGACGTGATTATTCCCGCAGTGGACACGGAAAACAAGATGGCACAGGAGCAAGCGCAACTGGTTCTCGGAATGCTGAATCTGCTCGCTCAGCAACTTCCGCTCATCTACCGTTACGACTGCGTTGAGCTTTCGCGATTGATTAAGTTGGCAAACGCATTGAGAGATCAACTTGAAAATGAACCCGGTATGCCGAAGAGGTTGCAATCGCTGGTTGCCAGTACTCAGGCCGGGGAAGAGGTGCTCGATCGCGCCAAAGCAGAACCTTTGGCGCTTGAAGCGGCGATTTTCAGCCTGCGGGAAAAGGTCGGCCAACTGATTCAAGCCGTTTATGCCGAATCGGAGCATGCTGAAAGTATTCACCGTATCAGCCGGACAGTGTTAACGGCGGCAAAAGAGCAACTGCTTCGGGAGCGCGCCTGGGTCAACGGTCAGGGGTGGGAGCCGTTTTCAACGGAGATTCCATCCATCGAAACGCTGATAGGCGAAGGACTGACGGGGCCTGATTCATAGGCCCTTTACAAGAAACATGCACGCTTTTGCGTGTATATTCGCCGAAGGTGAAAGATGGCTTTTATGCATTCCAGCATCCCAGCATCCGGCTTTGCCGGATCAGGGTATTGCCCCAATATTCGTAACGATAGACTATGAAATTTTTTAAAAGGAGAAGATTCCCCAAATGTCAAAACACACCAATAACACCGTTCTCACTGCGCTAAAAATCGCGGGATTTATGTGTTTGGAAAGAATAACCCGGCCAAAGGCCAGACGGATTGAAGATGTTCCCTGTTCGGTTGAGGCGATCACGCCCGAGTGGCTTACGGCGGCCCTTTGCAAAGACGTTCCGGGTGCCCGGGTCACCCGAATGGACATCACCGGCTCAAGCACCGGAACCCACACCCGCCACCGCCTTAAGTTAACCTATAACGACGAGGGCCTGAAGGCGAATCTGCCGAAATCCATTTTTACCAAATCGCTGCCCACGCTCACCAACCGCATGATCGGGGGGTTCAACAATACCTCCCTGGTCGAGGGCCGGTTTTTTACCGAGATTCGTCCCCTGCTGAATATCGAGGCGCCGATCGGTTATCATGCCGCTTTTGACCGGCGAAGCTTTGCCGCCGTTTTGTTGATGGAAGATCTTGTTGCAACGAAAAACGCAACGTTTTGCAATTATAAAACCAATGTGACCCGCGAAATGGCGGAAGACATGATCGACCTGCTGGCCTTGCTGCATGCGCGCTTTTACGGGGATCAAACGCTTGAGACGCGTTTTCGATGGCTCGCCGACTACCAGACCTGGTTCAAAATCGGTGCCAAAAAAATGCGGGTCGAATATTACACGGACAAGGCGTTTGACGAAGCCGCGCACATGATTCCCGGCGATCTGATGGCCAGACGGCATGAAGTGTGGCCGGCCATCATGAAGGGATTGACGATTCACGGCGCGCATCCCAAATGCCTGCTTCATTCCGATGTTCATATCGGCAATTGGTATCAGACGGGTGCTGGCAAAATGGCGCTCTGTGACTGGCAATGCGCCTCAAAAGGGCATTGGGCGAGGGATGTTGCTTTTGCCGTTTCCGCCGGGCTGACCACTGAAAACCGCCGGGCCTGGGAAAAGGATCTGCTGGCTCGCTATCTTGATCGATTGCACGAACATACGGGGGTTCGGCTGGACCTGAATCAAAGCTGGAATCTTTATCGACAGCAAATTCTTCAGGCGTTTTGGAACTGGACCATCACCCTGTGCCACTCTCCGCTTCTGCCGAACATGCAGACAGAAGAGACGACCCTTACCAATATTCAACGAATTGCGGCGGCGATTTCGGATTTGGGATGCCTTGACAGCTTTTAACGCAATGTCATTAGCGCCCAGTCATGCCTATAACTAAAAAAAATTTTTCCCAAACAAATTGGAGAAGCTGAAAAATGCCAGACAAGAACCTTTGTCCTTTAATGTGCATTGATGGAAAACTGGTTGGGAGTTCATCCAAAAAGACTATCACCGTCATTAACCCGGCCAATGAAGAAGTGATCGGGATGGTTCCCGCAGCTACAGTGGAAGACGTCGAAGCGGCCGTGAAAGCGGCACGCAGGGCGTTTGACAGCGGCGTATGGAGCCATTCGACTCCAGCCCAACGTGCTGAGGCGTTAATGCGCATGGTGGCGCTATTGGCCGAGAATCAGCAAGAACTGATGGATATTGTGACAAAAGAAACGGGTGCGACCGCCATGAAAGCCTTTGTGGAAATCGGAATGCCCCAGCAGCTTTTAACCTATTACGCCGATCTGATCCGCTCGCCGGTAAGATATGATATTGGACATGTTTCCCCCCTGAGTGATGATGCCGCCCCTTACAGCCATGGGTTTGTTCAGCGAAAGCCGCATGGCGTTTGCGTAGGGATTACGCCTTGGAATTTTCCGTTTGTTCTGGGGTTTCTGAAGATTGCACCCGCGTTGGCTGCCGGCAATACGATTATCATCAAACCGCCCAGTGAAGCGCCGCTGTCCATGATGGTATTCGGCCAAATGATGCAGAAAGCCAATATCCTGCCGCCGGGTGTATTTAACGTCATCACCGGAAGCGGCCGGGTAGCGGGAGAGGCCCTGGCCGCCCATCCCTTGGTCGACAAAGTGGCGTTTACCGGCTCTACGGAAGTCGGTAGGCGTATTATGGCGCTAGCGGCACCCACCATTAAAGTGGTTTCTTTGGAATTGGGCGGCAAGTCGGCCAATATTATCCTGGACGATGCGGATCTGAATCTTGCCATTGATGCGTCCTTGTTTGGGTTTCTGTTTCATAGCGGCCAAGTGTGCATTTCCGGAACGCGGATGTTTGCGCCGAAGAGCAAATACGAGGAAATTCTCATGCGTTTGGCGGACCGCGCATCGAAGGTCGTTGTCGGCGATCCGACTGATCCTGCCACCACTATGGGACCTATCTTCTCCCGCGCACAGAAAGAGACCATCGACGCCTATATTCAGGCGGGAATAGAAGAAGGGGCTCGACTGGTATACGGCGGTAAACCGTTGATGGGAAAGCCTTTTGACAAAGGGTTCTGGGTGGGTCCCACCATTTTTGCCGATGTTAACAATGATATGAAAATCGCCCGCGAGGAGATTTTCGGACCGGTCCTCTCGGTTATCCCCTATGAGACGGAAGAGGAGGCGATTCAAATGGCCAATGACACCATCTACGGATTGGCCGGCGGTGTGTTTTCCACAAATTATGCCCGCGCGGTGCGTGTGGCAAAACGACTGCGCACCGGGACTGTCTGGATCAATACCTGGCATACTCAGGGGTGCAACACGCCCTTTTCCGGTTGGAAGCAAAGCGGCTTGGGCACGGAGTTGGGTGTTGAGGGGCTGCTGGCATACACCAAATCCAAGTATATTCATGTCGATTTGGTCTGCGATGGTCCGTCTCGTTACTCATTTTTATTCAGCGGCAAATAAGTTGAATAAAAGCAGGGATAGCGGAAGGATGATACCTTATATTTAAATCACTATCGGTTACAATTATCAATGTGCGCCCAACCTGCCGGCAAAGACTTCAAGACTGTTGATCATACGGCGCGCCTGACAATTCCTGTCCAATGATTCTTAATGATTTTTGGGGTCACCATTCGGTGGAACCAGCTACAGGGTAAGCGCAAATCCATGACGCTGAGCCATTCGGACAAACATTTGGGCCAGTCCGGCGCCGATGCTGAAGATTGAGCCGATATCCAGGTTTTGATCGGCAGTCCGGTCAAAAAACAGATTGAGACTGGATTGCATTCCCTCTTCGGGCAGCCAGTAACACACCATCAGCGGCACCTTCGGCAGCGGATGCAACACGACGGAAATATCGGATTCAAACTGCTGTTCCACCTGCCTGCCGCTGAAGATATGCACCATATCGTTAAAAAGATCGGTGTAGCTATCGGCTACCTGTTTGATGGGTTCTTCGCAGCGCTTCTGAAACAGCGGGTAACGTTCCCTTCCGCCCTCAAGTTCCCGAAATGAACGCCAGTCGTCGGCGGGAGACAGCCCCTTTCCATGCAACACGTAATAAAGAAGCGGTGCGGCTACCCATGGGTTGACATGAATATCCGTTGAAAACGTCCCTGCGGCGGTGACGCTGAAATCTTTTCCCATGACTTTAATCGTGAGCCGGCCGTTTTCAAAGCGCCCGCCGGTGCGCCGGGCAGCCGCTTCCAGATCAATCTCCTTGAGTTGATTCTTAAGCTGGTCCAGATATTCCTCACGGTTTTGCTCCGCATCGAAGGCCTGTTGAACCGCTTCGGAATGGGCTTCAACGACTTTTGGGTCCAGTTTCGGGCATTCATGCAGATGACGCCGCCCGGTGAATACAGCACCGGCAAACGCCATACAGGTTTTCTCTCCACATTCCCGGCAGTTGGATTTATCCAGGAGTTGAAAAATGGTGATAGCGTTTTTCGGTTTCGGCATGATCTCCTACCTCCTCTTGAAAGAGAGCTGGTTTGGGCAGCAGGTTGCTGATGGTTGTTTCCAATTTTTTATTTTAGCATAAAGGGGCATTGATCGCACCCCCCTATTTTTATTTGAGTGCCGTCATGTGGTTGTATTGTTATGTCAAATTGAAGCTCAATTCTGTTGAGTACCGGCTATTCGTTACAAAAAATAAAGACTTTCAAATAAAAAATGAAAAATTGACAGATAAGCACGGATCGCGATATGCTAATTAATATTCAGTGCGGTCTGCAACTTAAAAAGGGTGCCGGATTGACAACCGGTAGGGCGATTCAATTCAGAGGGGGACAAATCATGAAAAAAATTCTTGGGTTTATGGTGGCTTTTATGCTCATTTTTTCATCGATACTTTATGCCGGCGGTGACCAAAATCGCGGGAGTAAAGGGCAAGGCTCAACCGGAACCGATGGCGGCGGGTCTACCACTCAAAACCGTGGTGAGTAAATAACAACTCAAGTTGCTTAAAGAGAAAGGCAGCGTTATTCAGCGCTGCCTTTTGCATTTTTTAGACGCAACACATGGTTCGGTTGGATTCGGCTCGCCTGAGCGGAACATCTCTTTGTCGGTCAACAGTGGAAAGGCCATGCGTGCCCGCCAACCGGCAAACCGAGAAAAAAGCAGCGGCTTGACACCCTATGCCCATGCAGATAAGATATCTCTACTTTGGTTTCGAAAAGGGGATTTGATGGTTTTAAGTCTTAAAAAAACGCTGACATGTGGTTGCCGCGGAACGAGAAACGCCCTTCAAAAGCGGTTGAAAGGCGTTTAACCTGTTGAAACTATTATATTGCGTTGGCACGCCTGAAGGGATTCGAACCCCTGACCTACGGATTAGAAGTCCGTTGCTCTATCCATCTGAGCTACAGGCGCAGGCAGAAACATTGGATGGACGTCTAACATAGGTGCGAGGCCTTGTCCATAAAAAATTTTTGGAATAGACCATGAAAAAAGCTTATCAAAACAAGCCGGAGAATAATCGGTCGGCATCGGAGCGCCTTATGGAAGCGGAGAATGATTTAGAGGCGGAACCGGCGGAAGATTCAGATGACACGGTGGATTCCGATTTCATCGACAGCCCCGATCATGTCGAAGTAAAAAAGAAAATTACCAAGACTTCGGGCGTAACCGATGATACAGCCATCGTGAAATATGATCCGCTGCAGCGTTATCTTAAGGAATTAAGTCGATACCGGTTGCTGACCAGAGAAGAGGAAAGAGAATATGCTCGGAGGGTTATAGAGCTGGAGGATCGCGATGCGGCCTATGTCTTGGTTACATCCAATCTGAGGCTGGTCGTAAAAATCGCGCTTGAATTTCAGCGAATATGGATGCAAAACCTCCTGGACCTGATTCAGGAGGGAAATATCGGGCTCATGCAGGCGGTTAAAAAATTCGATCCTTATAAGAACGTTAAGTTTTCGTACTATGCATCATTTTGGATAAAGGCCTATATTCTAAAGTTTATTATGGATAATTGGCGCTTGGTCAAAATCGGGACAACCCAGGGCCAACGAAAACTGTTTTTTAAGTTAAAAAAGGAAAAACAACAGCTGATTGATGAAGGCTTTGATCCGAAACCGAAGTTGCTTTCTGAAAGATTGGGGGTTTCGGAACGAGAAATCGTTGATATGGATCAGCGGCTTGACAGCTGGGATGTGTCATTGGATTCGCCGTTGAAGAACGACTCCGATACTGAGCGTATGGATTTTTTAAGCGCTGAGGTCGAATCCGTAGAAGACCAGGTTGCCAAAAAGCAGATGGAGGCGATGCTTCATGATAAAATTACCGAATTTCGAAAAAAGATGACGCCGAGGGAACTGGAAATTTTTGATCTGCGCATCTTCTCGGATTCGCCGGTAACGCTTCAGGATATCGGGGATCGTTACGGCATATCAAGAGAGCGTGTACGGCAGGTTGAAAAGAACGTCATTAAAAAGATGAGAAGTTTTTTCAAACAAGAAATTCCCGACTATCAGGCGTATTCCCAGAGCGGTGAGTAAAAAAGCAATGGTTGCATGGTGCAGGGCGCACCGGTAAGTCGCCGGATGAGGCAGGCAAAAGATAAGTCATTGTATATGAGAACATTGTGGGTAGGAAGAATCAAGAGGCTTGCTGTTACGGCGCTGATTGTTGGGTTATTCGGATGCGGTTCGATACCGACGCGAACGAATTTTTCTTCGGAAGCTTCCGTCGAAGAGAGGCCATCGGGTGCGGCCTATTACCTTTTTACGGCCGCTCAGCTTGAAAAGAAAAACGGTGCGTTGGATCGCGCCATAGTGCTGATGAAAAAGGCCATTGAGGTGGACCCTCAGACAAGCTTTCTCAAGTACGAACTGGCGATGTTGCTTCTCTCGCAACAGGATCAGGAAGGTGCGCTTCTCGTTCTTGAAGGTGTGCTTGAAAAAGTTCCGCCGCATATTGAGAGCTTGATGATGATCGGCCGCATCAATCAGAGCCTGAACCGCATGGAGGCCGCTCAGCGCGCTTATGAGCGCGTCATTGCCGTAGATCCGACACGCGAGGATGTTTATGTCCTGCTGGGAAAGATTTACATCGATGCCGGTCAATTGGATAAAGCCTTAAGCACTTATGAGCGGCTGGTGGCCAAGTACCCGGCGTCCTACCTGGGATATTTTTTTCTCGGCAAGATTCTTGCCGAACAAGGCAACGTGGCCGCTGCCGAGGAAAAATTTCTTCAGACCCTTGAATTGGCGCCGGAGTTGGAAGAGCCGAATTACGAGTTGATCAAGCTTTACGACAAACAGGGGCGACTGGATAAAAAGCTTGCTGTTTATGAAGATATCCTGAAAAAGAATCCGGATAATATTGAAATCATGATGGAACTGGCGCTTTTTTATCAAAAAGGCGGAAAGCGGAACCGGGCGAATGAAATTCTTTTGAATCTGGGTCTGCGCAGCGAAACCGATCGAACGGTCATTCCCATTCTTGCGCGGCAATACATTGAGCAGGAGGCATTTGATGATGCGGCGGTCCTTTTGGAAGGGATGCTCAAGGGGGCGCCGGAAAGCTCGGATATTCATTATCTGTTAGGTGTCACTCAGGATGAAAGACAGGACAAAACCGCTGCTATCGGGTATTTAGGAAAAGTGAAGCCGAGTTCCCGCTTTTACCAGAATGCCGTTGTGCATATGGCGTTTATCTTTCAGGAGCTGGGCGATATTCCGGAAGCGATCGCCGTAATCAAGGCGGCATTATCAACCATCGCGCCGAATTCGGAATTGCTGCTCTATTTCGGCTCGTTTTATGAGGAGACGGAAAATTATGATGAAGCCGAAGCCGCGTTTCTAAAAGGGCTTGAGATAGATCCGGACAATGCCAACATTCATTTTCGCATGGGCGTGCTCTATGACAAACGGGGAAACCGCAAGGCTTGTATCGAGGAAATGAAAAAAGCCATCGCGTTAGACCCCAAGCATGCCGGTGCCTTAAATTATCTGGGATACACCTACGCTGAAATGGGCATCGAGCTGGACCAGGCAGAAACACTTGCTCTCAGGGCCATGGAAAGCCAGCCTGATGACGGCTATATTACGGACACGCTCGGCTGGGTGTATTATAAAAAAGGCCAATTTGAAAAAGCTGTAAATGTTTTGGAAGCGGCTGTTTCCCTGGTGCCGGAAGACCCGATCATCTTAGAGCATCTTGGAGATGCCTACCTCAAAGTCAATAACAAAAAAAAAGCGATAGAATTATATGAACGGTCGCTATTGAAAGAAAATAAGAATCAACAAGCAATCAAAGAAAAAATTCGGTTCTTGAAAAAATAAGGAAAACTGAGATTGAGAACATATGGTAGTCCCCGGGTTCGATTCGTTGTCGCCCTTTTGGCGGCAACTTTTTTTTTCACCGGTTGCGCTACGTTAACACAAAAGGCGCCTGACCGGAAAGCGGATGAATCCTTCACGGAAGCAGCCGCATTGCAGGCCTCGTTAGGCAATGTGAATAAGACGCTGGTTACCTTTAAGGGCATCGGCACCATCAGCATGTTGCAGGGCGAACGCAAACAGCGTTTTCGGGCGGCTTGGGCGGCAAAGGCGCCCGATCAGCTCAGAATTCAACTCATGGGCCTGGCGGGTCAGCCGGTGGCCAGTATTGCATGTGACGGCAGTCATTACTATTTTCTGACCCATAATGACGGCAAGCTTATCAAGCGACGCGCCGACGCTTCGGGCTTCAAGAAGTTTATCAACATTCCGATCAATGCGCAGGATGTGTTCGCTTTGTTTAGTGGCCGGCCAAAGCCGCCAAATGAGGGGATGATGGCCCGTATGGAAAAGGATGAGTCGCATGAGGCCGTTCTGGTCCTATGGGATACTGAGGAGGCGTTTCAGGATAGAATCTATTTGGATCCTCGGCGCGCCGCGATCAGAAAGGTTGAGCGCAGTAAGGATAACGGGCGGCTCATCTGGCGTGCAGAACTGGACAATCCAAAGAAAGAAGATAGTTACAACATTTCCAAGCGGATTACATTGAGCACCGGGGAGGACGTTCGGGTGATTATCGACACGGAGCGGTTTTGGGCAAACCCCGATATAACGTCGGATCTATTCGTTATATCGTCCCCATTGAATTGAAAGATGATATTAGATACCGGGAGATAGAATAATGACAGACAATCATAAACAGGAAAACAATTGCAGCAGTGGCGGTTGCAGCGGGGGCGCCGCCGCCGCGCTTCAAAAAGCGGTCTTGGAAAAACCCCTTGCCCATATTCGGCACAAACTTATGGTGATGAGCGGAAAGGGCGGTGTGGGAAAAAGCAGTGTGGCGTGTAATTTGGCCGTGGAACTGGGGCGAAGGGGGTATCGCGTCGGCTTGATGGATGTGGATTTGCATGGCCCGAGCATTGCCGGTATGATGGGGCTGACGGGTTTGCTGGAAATCACCAATAAACGCAGAGTGATACCGAAATTAACCCAAGACAATGTAAAAGTTATTTCTATGCAATCCCTTTTGCCGGACAGGGATCGGGCGGTCATTTGGCGTGGTCCGGCAAAGCACGGTGTGATTCGCCAGTTCATCAGCGATGTCCAGTGGGGCGAACTCGACTTTTTGGTGATTGATGCGCCGCCGGGCACCGGGGATGAACCGCTGAGTGTCGTACAGTCGATTCCCGAGGCCAAAGCCGTGATCGTGACGACTCCGCAGGAAGTCGCCCTCGCGGATGTTCGAAAGTCCATTAACTTTTGCCGGACCGTGCGGCTGGATATCGCGGGCATGGTGGAAAATATGGGACCTTTTCCCTGCCCCTGCTGTAACCGGATCATTGCGCCGTTTCAGGAGGGCGGTGGAAAGAAAATGGCCCTGAGCGAGTCCATCAATTTTTTAGGGACGCTTCCATTTGATCCCAAGGTGGTCCAGGCCTGTGACACGGGTGTGCCCATCATCGGTCACGACCCCCGAAGCGCGTTTTCCGTCGCCCTGGCGAAATGTGTGGATACCCTATTGGCATCGTTATAACTACAGGCGTATGGATGAGTCACCCCTTGGAACGAAAAGTGATTGCATTGGAAGCCAGGCTGCGCGAATGCCGCAATGTGGTCACCCTGGGCGTAAAACCGAATTTTTCAGATTACAGCCCTGAAGAAGCCCGAATGATTCGATCTGCAAAAAAGATCTATTACCCCTCATCCTTTTACGCGGATTTATTTGAAACCGCCGGAATCCGGACATTTCCCAGCTATCACACGTATAAATGCGTTCAGGATAAAATCAGACAAAGCACCTTGTTCCAATTGCTTCGAATTCAACACCCCAAAACCCGTTTTTATTATGGAAAGAAACAACAACAAAAAATAACGGAACATTTCGATTTCCCTTTTATCGGGAAAATACCCCGTGGGTCTGCCATGGGCAGGGGCGTTTATCTCATTTCCACTACCGACGAATTACAGGCTTATCTGGCTGACACGGATCTGGCTTATATTCAGACCTATCTGCCCATTGATCGGGATATGCGGATTGTCGTGATCGGCTCACGGGTGGTTCACAGTTACTGGCGGGTCGCTCCTGAAGGAGATTTCAGAAGCAATGTGGCGGTGGGGGGAAACATCCTGATGAATCCCGTGCCCGAGGAGGCGTTGAATCTTGCACGGCGCACGGCCCGGGAATGCCGTTGGGATGATGTCGGCATCGATATCTGTTGTCATGAAGGAACCTATTATGTACTTGAAGCCAATATGAAATATGGAAAGGAGGGCTTCCGGAAAGCGGGTATTGATTATTGGCGGTTAATGGAGCAATTGATTGAAAATGAAGAAATTTAATTTTGAAAAAGGGGATGGTCCGCCGTTGGCGGAGATTCGAACGGCTCTGGATGAGCGGGAAACCGGGTTTATGGCGAATGCGGCTACGCCCAGCCGCCTGGGCGTGCGGCGACGGCCTGAAAAGCAGTTGGCATCCGATTATCGTCAGGCCTTTTCACTGGATGTGGATCGAATCCTTCATTCTCTGGCTTACACCCGTTACATTGATAAGACGCAGGTGTTCTATCTTATTCGAAACGACCACATCACACACCGGGTGCTGCATGTTCAGCTGGTATCAAAAATTGCCAGAACCATTGGTCGTTTTCTTCTCTTAAATGAGGATCTTATCGAGGCGATTGCGTTGGGGCATGATATCGGTCATACGCCATTTGGTCATGATGGGGAAAAATTTCTGTCCCATCTTTGCCGGGCGCATGGTATCGGCAGTTTCCACCACAATGTGCAAAGTGTTCAGTTCCTGGACCGGGTGGAGAAAAAAGGGACAGGCTGGAACCTGTGTCTTCAGACCCTGGACGGTATTTTATGCCATGACGGAGAGGTGCATGACCGTCGGCTGACGCCTGATCCCGGAAAAACCTTTGAAACGCTTAAGCGCGACATTTACGAGAAAACCTTTAATGAGAATACCGTGCTGATTCCCATGACCTTGGAGGGGTGCGTGGTGCGTATGGCGGATACGATCGCCTATATCGGCAGGGATCTTGAAGATGCAATTCGGTTGAACCTTTTGAAAAGAAACGACATTCCAAAGGCAGTGGGCGATACTCTGGGGAACACGAACGGAACCATCGTCTACACCCTCGTGACCGACGTCATACGAAACAGCTATCAAACCCCCTATGTCGCTTTCAGTGAAAACGTATCCAATGCTCTCAGACGACTCAAAGCATTTAACCTTGAGCGCATTTACATGAACCCCGTTATTAAAAAATACCTCAAGCAGATTGAAACCCTTTTTGAGATGCGCTTTCATCAATATCTGGCGGATATTGAAGCCGACAATCGTGAATCCGTCATTTTCACAAGTTTTCTTGCGGATATGTCGCATGATTATATTCAGGAACACCCAAAGGAAGCTATCGTGCGGGATTTTATCGCCGGTATGACGGATCGATATTTTCTCAGCCAATGTCCGGCGCATATGAGGCCAAAGGCGCTTGAGATATAGCGTCCACCCAGAAATCATCTGTTAGCTATCAGCTATCAGCTATGAGCTATGAGCTATCAGCTATGAGCTATGAGCTATCAGCTATAAGCTAAAACGGACAACCGAATGTGAACCAACCACGCACCTATCGTCACCGAATTCAAAAAGAGGGGTTGACCACCTTTAACATAACCGTCAGAGAGACGGACTTGCTCATTCGTGCCGACAAGCCGTTGGATCGAATCGCTCTGAACAGCATTCTTTGTCACCGCAGGTTTCTTGAAGCCTTTATTGCCCAGCATCCGGTCTTTGCAACGAGCTTGGTTCCCTGGACGGTGAGCGAACCCATGCCGGCGATTGTATGGGATATGATTCGCGCAGGCCAAAAGGCGGGTGTCGGACCGATGGCATCCGTTGCCGGCGCGGTTTCGCAGCGAGTCGGGGAAGATTTGTCGGTCTACTCGAAAGAAGTAATCATTGAAAACGGCGGGGATGTTTACATCAAGACCGATGCGCCCGTTACGGTGGGAATTTATGCCGGAAAATCTCCCTTAAGCTTGCGGATCGGCCTTAATATCGCATCGGGTAATGCCCCCATGGCTGTTTGCACCTCTTCGGGCACAGTGGGCCATTCGCTCAGTTTTGGCAACGCGGATGCGGTTTCTGTCGTTTCCAAAAGCTGTGCCCTTGCGGATGCTGCTGCTACCGCTATCGGCAATCGCGTGTTGTCCGCCAAAGAAATTCAGCAGGCAATGGCCTTCGGCCAAACGATTGACGGGGTTGAAGGGATACTCATTATTGTCGGAGAGCAGATGGGGGTATGGGGAAAGCTGGAGCTGGTTCCCCTGAGCGGGGGAAAAAATGGTTGAGTTTTCAGCATGAAAAGAGTAAGTAATGCCGACCTGAGATTATCGAAAGTCGATCAGCGTCCCCATTTAGGGTGCGCCGGTGTCGCCATAAGGGAGAGATAAGATGAAAAAAGTGAAAATCGCACTCTGGCTCATTCTCATCGTCGTTATTGTGCTTCTTTTTTTTCAAAATAAAGAATTTTTTAAAGAACCACAGAGTTTTGTGTTCAATCCCTATATAACATCGCCGTATACCTCACCGGCGCTTCCGCACGCGGTCTGGTTTTTGGGCTGCTTTATGGTCGGACTTCTCATCGCCTATTTTTTCAGTTTGATGCAGCGGTTTAAATCCAATCGGATCATCAAGGATCTTCGTGCGAAAAATGAGTCGCTTCTGGACCTGATTTCTCAGCTCAGAAAAGAGCTGGAATTGAGAAGCACGCACAAGGAAGCCGTTTCCGAGGAACCATCGGTGGTCGATGTCGAGCCCGTTTCCGATCCGCAGCCAAACACTTGATGGCGTCTTCACGATGTTAACACCCCGTATCGAGTAGCCATGGCCGGTCCCAAAACAACCCCCATGATGCAACAATACCTGTCGATAAAGGCAGATCATGGGGATGCGATTCTTTTTTACCGCATGGGTGATTTTTATGAAATGTTCTTTGACGATGCCCTTGTGGCTTCCAAGGTGTTGGAGATAACACTCACCTCCCGAAATAAGAACGAACAGGAAAAGGTGCCGATGTGCGGGGTTCCCTATCGGGCGGCCCAGTCCTATATCGCTCGGCTGATTGAAAACGGACATAAAGTCGCTATCTGTGATCAGGTGGAAGATCCGGCAACTGCCAAGGGACTGGTCAAACGCGAGGTGGTTCGGGTCATCACGCCGGGAATGATCGTCGAAGATGCTTTTCTGGAAGAAAAAATCAACAATTACATTCTGTCCGTCGCGAAAAACAAAGACACGCTGGGAATTGCATATCTGGATATCTCAACCGGTGCTTTTCGGGTGACCGAAACCGTTAAAGCCGCCGCGATTGCCGATGAGATTTTTCGTATTTCGCCCAGCGAAGCGACGTTGCCCGAGGGCCTCGGCACTGACGGGGTGTTTCTGCCCATTTACAATGCGCTGCGTGGAACGGCCGTTACCCGGCTTCCGGACAGTGCCTATGAGCCGCATCGGGCAAAGCAACAGCTTACGGAACAATTCAACACGCTCAGCCTGGAAGGTTTCGGATGCGAAAAACTGCCGGCAGCGATCAGCGCGGCAGGCGGGTTGTTGCATTATGTCAAGGAAACCCAGAAGCAGAAGATCACACACCTTTCAGGCATCGAGACCTATTTTCTGAATGAGTACTTATGGGTTGACGATACGAGCTGCCAGAATTTGGAACTTCTGAAAAACATGCGAACCGGCACGAAGCGAGGCGCTTTGCTGGGGGTTATCGACTATACCCGGACCGCCATGGGCGGGCGAATGCTTCGAAACTGGCTTCGATATCCGTTGCTGGATAAGGAAAAGATTGAAGCGCGGCTTGATGCCGTGGAAGAGGCGCTTAAAAATGTTCCGGTGCGAAGGTGTCTTCGGGAGAAGCTCAAACACGTTCAGGATATGGAGCGGCTCGGCAGCAAGATCACGATGGGCCACTGTAATGCCAGGGACTTGACGGCGCTGAAACACTCCATTCAGCAACTACCTGAAATATGGACTCATTTATCCGGATTAAGTTCTTTTCTGTATCTGTGGGCGGGGAATCTTGAGCCGCTTGAAGCATTGGCTGAACGCATTGAGGCAGCGGTAAGGGAAGATGCTCCTCCGACCATCAACGAAGGCGGGATGATTAAAACCGGGTTTTCTCCGGAGCTGGATGCCTTGATCCGTGTCAGCAGGGACGGAAAAGGATTTCTGGCGGCTTTGGAAGCTGATGAGCGGGGAAAAACCGGCATCAATTCGTTAAAGGTACGATACAATAAAGTGTTCGGGTATTATATCGAGGTGCCCAACACCCATAGCCAATCCGTTCCGGACCATTATGTTCGCAAGCAGACGCTGGTCAATGCCGAGCGATACATTACCGATGAGTTGAAGCAGTATGAAAATCAGGTGCTGGGCGCTGAAGAAAAACGCGCGTCCATGGAATATGATATTTTTACGGAAATCAGAAACGAGATGATTTCCGTAAATGTGTTGATTCAAGGCGTTGCGAAGTTTATCGCGCGTGTCGATTGCCTGCTGAGCCTGGCTGAATTGGCCCAGACCAAGGGGTATTGCCGGCCCCGTATCAATACGGAAGGATCGTTGACGATCGAGTCCGGTCGCCATCCCGTGGTTGAGATTATGATCAGCGGGGAGCGATTTGTTCCGAATACCATTCGAATGGACGATACGGAAAACCAGGTGCTTATTATTACGGGGCCGAATATGGCCGGCAAATCAACGGTCTTGCGGCAAGTGGCGATTTTCGCTATTATGGCGCAACTTGGCAGTTTCGTCCCTGCGGCAAGGGCGGATTTGCCGGTGATTGATCGAATATTTACCCGGGTGGGCGCCCTGGACAATCTTTCCGCGGGGCAGAGCACCTTTATGGTCGAGATGCAGGAGACCGCCAATATTCTGAATCATGCAACACCACAGAGCCTTGTGATTATCGATGAAATAGGGCGTGGAACGAGCACGTTTGACGGAATGAGCATTGCCTGGGCTGTGGCCGAGTATCTTCATGACCTGCACGGAAAGGGTGTAAAAACGCTGTTTGCCACACACTACCATGAGTTGACGGAGTTGGTGAGACAAAAAAACCGAGTGAAAAATTTCCATATCGCCGTAAAGGAATGGAATGATGAGATCATTTTCTTAAGAAAACTGGTAGAAGGGGGAACGAACCGAAGCTACGGTATTCAGGTCGCCCGTTTGGCCGGAATTCCCGATGAGGTCATTCGGCGCTCCAAAAAGATTCTCTTAAGGATCGAAACGGCCAATAATGGTGTTAAAGGCCTTTCTGCGGACGGGACGCTTGCTTCAAAAGAACCCAAAGGCCCTGTTCAGATGGATATGTTTTGCTCGGCTGAAAAAATGGTGATGGATAAATTGCGGCATCTTGATATTGCGGGCATGACACCGCTGGAAGCGCTGAACACGCTGGATGAACTGTGCCGAAAGGCCAAATTTTGATCGATTGAAAGCGTATGTTGAATCGAGCCATCGTTAACATCGGATTAATGTGTGTCTTTGCCTTTATGGCGTTGACGCCTTATGTGTCGCTCGCTGAGACCGCTGAAAGCCGGTTTTTAAACGCCGAGGCTGCGTACCGATCCCTTCGGGGCAATGCCTCAAAGCAGAAATACCGGCATAACTGGCTAAATTGTATTAAAAAATACCAGAAAGTACATGAAATGGCGCCCTCCGGCCCATGGGCGGCCGCCGGGCTTTATTGGGCGGGAAAATTGTATGATGAATTATTCAGGCGCTCGGGGATGGCGTCGGATCGAAAAGAAGCACTGAATAGATTTGAGGCTATTATTAAGCAATATCCGGCAAGCAGGTATAACGCCAAGGCAGAGCAGGAGTTGCGACGTATTGGCGGCGCCAATTTCCTCAAAGCCCCACCCCCGCAGGCTGTAAAAATACCGAACCATAAGCCGATTTACTCCTCTGCGAAGCCTTCTCAGAAAAAAGAGGCGGTGGTATCGCCTGCTGCCAAGTCGCTGATAGTAAAGGCGCCCCGGTTTTTCAAACCGGGCGCTTCGGGAATGCTTACAGATTCCGGAAGGCCTGCCGATTCCGAATCGACCACGGACTCGAGAATGCGTACAGGTTCGGGACTGACCACTGTATCGGGGTTGCGTTTTTGGTCCAACGCCAACTATACCCGCATTGTTATTGACGTGGAAAAAGAAACAACGTATGCGCATCGGCTTCTGAAAAAAGATCCTTCCATCGACAAACCCCAGCGCCTGTATGTGGATTTTGATCGCAGCCGCCTGGGCGACGGGTTGCAGAAACTCATTCCGATAAATGACGATTTGCTCCTTGACGCCAGGGCCGGACAATATACGCCGGAATGCGTTCGGGTCGTTGTGGACATCAAATCCTTTAAAACATATAAGGTTTTTTCCCTGCGCAATCCTTTTCGAATTGTTGTGGATGTCTGGGGAGATACGGACATCGGGAGTCGATCTGCGAGTATTACACTGCCGCCATCGGGTGGGCAAAAAGAGGATTTCGGGAAAAGCGCTATAGCGCGCCAGTTGGCGCTCGGAGTACGCCGAATCGTTATCGACCCGGGGCATGGTGGAAAAGATTTCGGCGCGCCGGGCTACAAGCGCGGTGTTTATGAAAAGGATGTCGTTTTGCAAATCGGCAAGCGTCTGGCCCAAAAAGTTCGCGCAGATCTTGGTTGTGAAGTTATCATGACACGCACCAGTGATCGCTACCTGACCCTTGAAGAACGCACCGCCATCGCCAATACCAGCGACGCGGACCTTTTCATTTCCATTCATACCAATGCCCATAGCGACAGTCGTGCTTTTGGTATTGAAACGTATTTTTTAAACCTTGCTACCGATAATGACGCCATTCTCGTGGCCGCGAGGGAAAATGCGACCTCCACCAAAAACATCAGCGATCTTCAAACGATTCTAAACGATTTAATGAACAACGCCAAGGTTAACGAATCGAGTCGCCTGGCGGCGCATGTGCAGAACCGATTATATGAGGGACTCAGCAATCGCTATGATCGCATCAAGGATAAGGGGGTGAAACAAGCCCCCTTTTATGTCCTGCTCGGTGCGCAGATGCCGGCCATATTGGTTGAAACTTCTTTCATCAGCAACGCACGGGAGTGCGAGCGTTTGATGAATACTACCTATCAGGATCGGCTGACGGATGCGATCATACGGGGTATTAAGGGCTATATGAAGGAAATTAACCCCACAGCCTTTATGGATCGGAAACAAAGAGGCAACATAAACGGATAGCGTATTTTTATTATATTTTTTTCAATCAACAGGTGGTTATTGTGAAAGGGGACTCAATGGATTACGAAAATATTATGGTTAACGTCAGTGATGCAATCGCAGTTATTACCTTTAATCGACCCAAAGCGTTAAATGCCTTGAATGATGCCTTATTAAAGGAGTTTTCCAAAGCGCTTGACGGGATTGCTGCAAAC
This sequence comes from Desulfobacterales bacterium, assembly GCA_034003325.1. NCBI lineage: Bacteria > Pseudomonadati > Thermodesulfobacteriota > Desulfobacteria > Desulfobacterales > Desulfobacterales bacterium. The sequence goes on along the minus strand of JAVEYW010000010.1, from coordinate 172,932 downwards.
CCTGATGTGCGTGTGCTGGTGCTGACGGGTGCCGGAGAAAAAGCCTTTGTTGCAGGGGCCGATATTACGGAATTGGCCAAACTGAGCCCGCTGCAGTCCAAGCTGCTGTCTGAACGCGGCCATGCCATTTTGTTTAAGCTGGAAAATCTTCCGCAACCCGTGATCGCAGCCGTGAACGGGTTTGCCCTTGGTGGAGGAAGCGAGATTGCCTTGGCGTGCGATTTTATCTATGCTTCCGAGAAGGCGCAATTCGGGCTGCCTGAAATCAATCTCGGCATCATTCCGGGCTACGGTGGGACGCAGCGGCTGGCACGCTTGGTCGGAAAGAACATGGCCAAGGAGATGATTCTGACCGGTAAGATGATTTCCGCTGCCGAGGCAAAGGAGATCGGGATGGTCAACCGGGTTTGCGCGCCCGAGGCACTGATGGCTGAAGTGATGAAGACCGCCCAAACGATCGCTGCCAAGGGGGTGGTGTCCGTCAGGGCCGCCAAACAAGCGATCAACAACGGGTTTGATGCCGATCTGCAAACCGGTTGTCGCATTGAAATGAATCATTTCGCCCTGGCGACTGTCAGCAGTGACGCCAAGGAAGGCTTTGGTGCATTCCTTGAAAAAAGAAAGGCGGCATTTAACGGAAAGCTGGATGACTGAAGCCGAACCGATGATTGAATCGGCGTTTTAACCAAATGGGTAGATGCATCAAAACTGATTTTTCACGCGAAGCCGCCAAGAACGCGGAGAAAAAACCGCCTGTGGTTTAGCGGGTTACCTTGCGATCTTTGCGTCTTTGCGTGAGTTTCAGGCTTTTTGGTAGAGGGTTAAGTTTCAAAACCGTACATTCGGATTGCCTGCAGGCGGAGCCGAAACAATGGAAAAACAAAAGATCCTTTTGCATATTTCATGGGGTGTTCTCCTGACGATCACCGGCATTGCCGTGTTTTTCCGAATCCCCCAAGTGATGCCGAGGATAGCGCAAATCGAGCAATTTGCTTCAGTACTCTTCTTTATCCGTTTCTGCCTTTATTTGCTCGGCGTCTTGCTGATTGGCGGGGGGGTCAAGAAAATAATCGAAAATTACCGGCAGTTGAAAAAAAAATAGCTTCTCGTTCGGGTTGATTCTCATTTCAAGCGGAGCAGGTGCGGCATATGCACAACACATCGAAGGCCTTATCCCTGAAGCCGGCGGACGTCCGCGGTTTAAAAGATGAGGTGGAATATCGGGAAAAACTTCATACCATTTGCAACATGATTCATGCCGCCAAGGATATTGATGATATCCTGATTCGAAAGGAAAAGGAGATAACCGCCCTTTTTCAGGCGGAGCGGCTAACGGTTTACACCATAGACGGAATCACCGACCGGCTCGTATCCCGTTTTAAATCAGGGGATGAAATAAAGGCGATCGACCTGCCGGTATCCACGGCCAGTATCGCCGGTCACGCCGCTTTCAAGCACAAACTCATCAATGTTTATGATGTCCGGGACAAGGATGAATTAACAAAGATTCATCCCCAGCTTCAATTCGATCCCCGATGGGACGCTCAAAGCGGATACACCACCAAGCAAGTCCTGGCCCATCCTATTGTGTTTAAAAAATATCTGCTTGGTGCCCTGCAGGTTATCAACCGGAAGAATAATTCACGATTTGATCCATTGGATGAAAGCGCGATTCGGCAATTGGCGGATACCTTCGGCATCGCCCTGTATAACCAGAAGCGGATGCGAAAATTTCAATCCCACCGGTATCAATACCTGATTGACACGCAGCAAATTACCGAGGCGCAATTGCAGAAAGCCGCCGCCCTTGCCCGCAAGGAGCAGGTACCCATGGAAACCATTTTGATCGATACCTTTCATATCGGGAAAAAAGATTTGGGGCGCTCACTGAGTCAATACCATAGAGTCCCTTTCGTCGAATTTCAACCCGGCATGGAAAAGCCCCGTGCATTGATGAAAGGCTTGAAGGTGCCGTTTCTGCGGAAAAATGCCTGGGTGCCGTTACGAATTGAAAACGGCGTGGTTATTATTGCCGTTTCCGACCCCAACAACCTGGAAATCATTGATGAAATAAAGGCGGTGTTTTCTGGCCGGGCGCTTCGTTTTTTCGTTAGCCTGCGGCAGGATATTATGGCCATGATCGATCTTTTCGCCGATCATCTAAAGGAACCGGCGCCTATTGACGATATACTGGTTCAGCTTGAAGCCGATCTTCCGGAAGTTGAGCTGCAAGCGTCCGATGATTACAGCGAACGGGATAGCACGGTTGTGCAGCTGGTCAACAAGATCATTCTGGATGCATTGGAGCAGGGGGCTTCCGATATTCATATTGAACCCTATTCTGGGGTGCTGGACACGCAGATTCGCTTCAGGGTGGACGGCATATGTCGATTATATCGAAACATGCCGTCAAGTTATAAAAAAGCAATTGTCTCCCGAATAAAGGTGATGGCGGACCTGGACATCGCCGAAAGGCGCCGCCCCCAGGATGGGAAAATCCGGTTCGGTCGATTTGGCAAGGAAAGCGTGGAATTGCGGGTTGCCACCATCCCCACGCAGGGGGATGTAGAGGATGTCGTGATTCGCCTGTTATCGAACGAGAAACCATTGCCCCTGGAAGCGATGGATTTTAAAACCGAAAACCTTGAAAATTTTATTCGCGCTATTGAACGGCCTTATGGCATTATTTTTGTTTGTGGCCCAACGGGATCCGGTAAAACCACGACGCTTCATGCGGCGCTTAATCGCATTAATGATGTCACCAAAAAAATATGGACCGCCGAGGACCCGGTGGAATTGACCCAAAAAGGACTCCGGCAGGTTCAGGTGCAGCCGAAGATTCATTTTGATTTCGCCGCGGCCATGCGGGCCTTTTTACGGGCGGATCCGGACGTGATCATGGTCGGTGAAATGCGGGATCGAGAAACTGCGAGAATCGGTATCGAGGCGTCCCTGACGGGGCATCTGGTGTTTTCGACGCTTCACACCAATAATGCGCCGGAGAGCATTGTGCGATTGTTGGATATGGGAATGGACCCGTTTAATTTTTCCGATGCCGTCATATGCATACTTGCGCAACGTTTGATGCCGAGATTATGTGAAAAATGCAAACAACCGGTTCATCCCCGGCCGGCCGATTTTGAAGCGCTTGTTCGCGAATATGGTGAAGAATTGTTTCATCGCCATGTGGGCGTTGATTTTTCAACGGAGATGGTGCTTTATAAACCCGGTGGCTGTTCAAAATGCCGCCGGACCGGTTACTCGGGACGAATGGCGTTGCACGAATTGCTCATGGGGACCGATGATATTAAGCGCCTCATTCAAACCGGTGCAAGCGTTGAGGCCATTCGTGCTCAGGCCATCAAAGACGGCATGACGACCCTGAAGCAGGACGGCATTGAAAAGGTGCTGGCAGGGCATTGCGACATGGCGCAGGTCCGCAAGGTTTGTATTAAATGATGCCCGGTCCGATGGCACCCTTTCTGCTGTGGTTTTCACAAAATTCCGTTGCCAAAGGCCAAAGAAGGGTTTAAAATTCCTAAGCTTTGGATTATGATGTAAATTCTTTTAAACCGTGCTTGATATAGAGGCCTCACAAAGATGGCAAAACCCGCAACGATGCAACAACGCCCCGGCACAACGGCCGGCAAGAAATCGAGCCTGAAAGCCACCATTCGGGACCAGTCGGGTGCCGGCAAGACCAAAATCGGCGAGGTGTTGTCCAAGGAAGGGCAAATTACCAGCTTTCAGCTTGAAGAGGCGCTCAATTATCAAAAAAAACATGATGGCCGGCTGGGCAACATTCTCCTTCGATTGGGCTATATTGAAGATGAGACCATCTCCAGTGTGTTAAGCCGGATTCATAATTATTCCTCGGTCACGATTTCCAAAATCACGCCGGATCCGGAAGCCGTCAACCTTGTCCCCTATGAGATCGCCAAAAAATACATGGCCTTTCCCTTCAAGTTGGAAGGAGATCAATTGTCCGTGGTTATGGCGGAGCCGACGGATACGGGGGCTGTCGAAGGTCTTCAGAAGGAGATCAAAAAAAGCCTGGATGTCAGCGTCTCCACGGAAAGAGATATTGCGGAGGCATATCAAAAATATTACGGCATCAGCGAAGAGGAGCACGCAAGCTATGTCTCCTTAACGATTGAAGAGAGCGAGGAAGAAGACCGAATGTCCGAAGTGGACGACTTCGGCTCTCTTGTGTCCGAGGCGCTTGAAGACATAGAACTGGCCTCAACGGAAACAGAGGATATTTCGGACCAGTATTCCGCTTCGGACGGTCCGATCATCAAGCTGGTTAACGGTATTTTGATCACCGCCATTAACGAGGGGGTCAGCGATATTCATATCGAGCCGTTTGAAAATTCGCTGCAAGTTCGCTACCGGCTGGACGGTTCTCTGTATAAGTCGAAAAACTTTCCAGTTTCCATTAAAAATGCCCTGACGTCGAGAATTAAGATCCTTGCCGGTCTTAATATTGCCGAGCGACGTGTTCCCCAAGACGGCCGCATCAAATTGAAGATCGGCAGGAAAAAAGCGGTGGATTTCCGCGTCTCGACGCTTCCGACCCTGTTCGGTGAGAGCACGGTCATGCGAATTCTGGACAGGGGGGCGCTCAATGTCGATTTGACGGTGATGGGGTTTGAAAAGGACACCTTTGCCGCGCTGAAGCGATGTATCAGCCGCCCCTATGGTCTCTTGCTCGTCACCGGCCCCACCGGCAGCGGGAAAACGACCACGCTTTATTCGATTCTAAACCGCTTGAATACGGAAGATACCAAGATTTTAACGGCGGAAGATCCGGTTGAATTCAATTTCAAAGGGATCAACCAGGTCAATGTCAGGGATGAAGTGGGCATGACCTTCGCCGCCGCGCTGAAGGCCTTTTTACGCCAGGATCCGGATATTATCATGGTGGGCGAAATTCGGGATATGGATACCGCCGAAATCGCCATTAAGGCGGCCATGACCGGGCATCTGGTTTTCAGCACGCTTCACACCAATGATTGCCCTTCCACTATCGGCCGGCTGATCGATATCGGTATTCCGCCCTATATGCTTGCCTCGGCCGTGACCATGGTGCTTTCCCAGCGACTGGCTCGAAAACTTTGTCCCAATTGCAAAACGCAAGTGGATCATTATAACCCCGAGGAACTCGAGGTGGCCGGATTTTCCAAAGAAGAGATTCCGGAACTCAAACTCTATGGCCCTCAGGGGTGCCCCGCCTGCAAGGGGTCCGGATATAAGGGCCGAACCGGTCTTTATGAGCTCATGGAGGTCACCGATGAGGTCGGTAAAGCCATCAGTGCCAATGTCGCAGAAGATCAGTTGCGCAAAACCGCCATACAGGAAGGTATGAAAACACTAAGGGACGCCGCCCTTGAAAAAGCGAGGCAGGGGGTTATCTCTTTTGAAGAGGTGATGAAGCGCACGGTCATCACCAAGGAATCGATGCCGGCTTACCTGGTGACACCGGATGTCGAACGGTATGAAGACAAGGACGTGATCATACGGGAAGGTAATCAGGACAAGGACTTTTTTAAATTGATTCAAGGCGCACTGGTGGTGGTTAAAGGCGGAAAGAAAATCGCTGAAATCACGGAACCCGATGAATATTTTGGTGAAATGGCGGTGCTTACGAACGAGTCTCGGTCCGCCTCTATTATTTCCAAGGGCCGATCGGTGATCAAGCGATTTCCCGGAGACAAATTGCATGAGGTCATCGAAAAATATCCGGATGTGGCGCGTCACCTTTTCGGCATCATGGCCTCCCGGCTCCATCACGCCAACGAGGTGACCGTTAATCTGATTAACGAACGGCTTCAGCGAAGTTGAGGGTTGCGGTGTTCCAACGGGCTGAATTGAAAGCGTTTCGAGTGATTCTAACGAGTTAAACCTGGTTGGACGGATGACATGGAAGCAGCAAAGACGCTAAAAACATTGCTCAGTGAAGCCAATATCTACCAAACTCAGGGCTTGTTGGCAGATGCGCGGAAAAAATACGATGCGGCGATGCTGCTGATTGAGGAGACTGCGGGCCTAAAAAACAGAGAAGAACTGCTCGATGGCGTGCGTCGCAAAATCGCTTCTCTGCAAAAAGTCGTCTATCGGGTCGAAAAAAGAACGGTGACCCCTGAAATTTCGATGACGGACAAGGAGCTCATCAAGAAACTGTTTTCGGTTTCGGAAGGGGGGGATTCCGTTTCGGCCGCCATCGAGGGGGCCATGGCCTTGGCTAAGTTCGGCTTGTTTGACCGGGCGATTCAGGAGTTTGAGCTGTTGTTGGACCATCCGGACCGTCGAATCGAGGTGGCCAAACACATTCTTCGTTGCCATATGGCGATCCGCTCGGCCCATGATCCCATGATGCAATACCAAAAATGGGAGGCCAACGCCAATTTCCCAAAGGAAGAACTGGACGTATTAAATCGGTTTTTGGCCAAAACCTATGGCATGACGTCTGCGGTCCAGTCGACCGGGGGAATGGCACCGTCACCCGCGCCGCCGCCGGTCGCCAAACCCGCTGCGCCGCCCGAGAAACAATCGCAACCGCCCGACTATGATCCTTATGAAGACTCCTATGAAGATATGATTGATATGCTTCCCAAAGCGATCGCATCGCAAGGCGGTGACGCCGTCAGCACGGCGTCGGGAGCTGAAGAGTATAACGAGATTATCGATGCTTTGTTGCCCGAGAAAAAACCGCAAAAGAGACCTCCCGAGGAAGATCTTATTGAGGATTATATCGACTATGTCAGCTCTGTCGGTTTTCCCGTTTCAGTTGGTCCGAGAGCCGGCCAGCTGGTAGAAATTCCGGTCAATCTGCAAACTTCCGATTCGATCAATCTGATTGTATCGAGTGCCCATCGGGATGTGATCGCGCTGCTTAAAAAGGGTGCAAAAATAGAAAAACTAAAGATGAATTCCCCTATTTCCGTCAGCACGGCAACCGGCATTGTGACGGCTGCGGCTGTTATCGACCAGGGGCCCCGGCAGGGGGATTGCAGCGTGGATTTAAAAATCGTGTGAAAGGCCTTCCGGCTTTTCAGCGTTTAAATCTCTCGAGTTGATCCTGAAAATAGTTTCGGTTTTCTGTCGCCGACCTCAAGGCTTCAGTTGCCGCGCTGATAGCGGCCTCCTTATCTCCGTTGATATAATAGCATTCGGCCAGTGTGTCGAGAATCTGGGCCGAGCGCTCCAACCGCGCGGCGGCCAATGCCAAGGAAAGCGCGCGTTGGGGGTTGCGGAACTTTTCCGCCTCGCTTGTCGCATAGAGCCAGGCCAGATTGTTGAGCGCATAGGGGTTATGCATATCGTATCGAAGGGATTGCTCATAGGCGGTTACGGCCTGATCAAACTCTTTTTTGGCCTGCGCCTGGTCCCCTTTTTCCGTATAAAGCAGGCCCAGTACCTTTAATACGGCCGGATTACTCGGGTCTTCCTTTAATTGGCTTTCGATATAGCGGATGAGCGTTTCCCGATAAAAGGTTTTTCCGCCTTCGCTGTATTGCAACTGGTAACCGAAGCTGCCGATCAGAAAAAACCCTAAGATATAGGCGGCAATTCCCGTTTTGATTTTTCGATCGTGCCGACTGATTCGGCTGCGATCGGTCTCACATGTTTCAAGGAACCGAATTCGCTCCCCGATGCTGAAGTGATGCCAGTTCGGCTTGTCCATGGGCTGGCCGCTGGCAAGGCCGATTTTTTTCAAGGTCGAGACAAGCGGTCCCGCGCTGTCGAGTTGAGTGTAAACGTAAGCGTCTGCCTGACGCTCGAAATTGCGCATGAAAAATCCAAAAAGATACCGAAAATAGACAATAAAAATAAGAATGAACAGCAAGGCGTCCAGAGCGGAAGTAATGGTCGCGGCGGAAACGCCGAATCCGGTCAACAGCCGATATATCGGTTGGGTATAAAGGATGGCATAAAGAAATACGTTTTGAGTGGCCAGGGATAAAAACATGAAACCGGTAAAGAACATCAGGTAAAACAAAAGGTGGTGTTTTTTGACATGTCCGATTTCATGCGCAATGACGGCATCGAGTTCCTCAGAGGACAGATATCGAAGCAGGGATTTGGTGACAAGAATGTATCGGAATTTCCCGACAAGCCCCATAACGCCGGCCGTGATCATCGAGCCGCCGAAAATGGGCCAGTAGACGATATCGTTATAGGTGATCCCTGCTTTTCGGCAGCGAGCCTCGATCAATTCCCGGTATGAATTGTTTTCAAGGGGTTTACAGCGCCAGAATATTTGAATCAGGGTTGGACCGACCAGCGCGATGACAACCATAAAAATAAGGAAATATGAAACCTGCCCCCATGTGGTTGAAAAAAGGTGGCGGGTGAATTCAAAGGGAAGCAGCTGAATTAGATCCGCCAATGCCGATAACACAAGCCATGGAATCAGGACAGGGACCGAAAAGGTGATGTTGGACCCCACATAAGAAGCCCGGCTGATGCGGGTGGGGTAGATTTGCCGATACGCGGTGTGCGCACAGGACCAGATGATGGATAGGTAACCGATATATATTCCGAGGCAACAAAGCGCCTGAAGGGTCGGAACCATGGAGAAAAAGGGAAGGGCGGAAAGAAAAGAGGTGATGTTCAGCCCGTATATATCAACGGCAAAAAGACCGATCGCCAGAACCGATTGCCTCAGCACAATCGCACTGAACCGATGATCGAGCCGGCTTAACCGATCCTGATGAACCCGTTTTTCCAGGTTGTGGAAGGACACCCAGGTCTGTCCCGCAAATAAAATCGCCAGGCAGACAAACAAAAAGAGAGATTCGACGAGGCTGAAATTCGTCTCTTCAACGGGCTGATAGGTGGCATAAATCAGCAGAACAACGATAAAATGAATGAAGTTGCCAAACATATCGGGCTCTTTGGATTGATTGGGGTTAACTCAACGCGCTTTGTAATATCTCTCTTTTTCACTATAGATGCAGCCGCAATACGGTTGGCGGTACATGTTGAACGCTTTAGATTGGTCCACGCCTTCTTTCCAGCCTTCCCTGAAGTCCCGGTACAAAAAAGGGATGCCGGTGGATTTCGCGACGGCTTCGCCCGTGGCCCTGATGACATCATGCTGTTGAAATTTGCTGTAAAGAAGGGTTGAGGTAAAACAGTCAAACCGGCCGCGCTTGGCCAATAAGGCGGTGGTTTTCAGCCGATCATGGTAGCAATACCGGCAACGGTCTGATTCCCGAAAGGCCACGTTCTGCAGAAACACTTCCATGTCATAGCCTTTTTGATAAATGACCGGTAACGAGATCGTCTCGGCATAGGCTCGAAGCGCCTCTTCCCGGCGTTCGCATTCCTTCCACGGGTGAATATTGTGGCGATAAAAGAAACCCCTTATCTCCATCGCCTCACTGCGAAGGCGGTTGATGGGAAAAATGCTGCATGGCGCACAACAAATATGCATCAAAACCCTCATTCACGCCTCCCGAAAAGAGCAGTTCCGATGCGTACCAGCGTGGCGCCTTCCGCAATGGCGACCTCGAAATCACCGGTCATTCCCATGGATAGCTCTGTCAGGGTGACATTCGGGTTGTTTTTCTGCTCCAGTTCGTCCCGCAATAAGCGCAAGGCCCTGAAATAGGGCTGTGCCTTTTGCGGCGCATCAAAAAAGGGCGGAATGCACATCAACCCCTTGATTCGAACATGGGCAAGGGGGGCAATTGCCTCGATCAGTGATGGCGCACCGGATGGGGACACTCCGGACTTGCTATCTTCTTCCGCGATATTCACTTGTATCAGAATATCCTGAATTTTATTGATTTTAGCGGCCTGTCGGTTGAGTTCGGCCGCCAGGTTGAGGGAATCCACCGTATGAATCAGATCAAATATTCGAACCGCATATTTGGCCTTGTTGGATTGAAGATGTCCGATGAAATGCCAGGATGCTGAAAGCGCGCCCAGTGCGGTGAACTTGTCCCGGGCTTCCTGAACATAGTTTTCACCGATAATGTTTGCCCCGGCTTCGATGGCTTTTCGAACCAGTTCAATCGGCTTGGTCTTGCTGACCGCCACCAGGCGAACGGATTCCGGATCTCTGTTTGCTTCGATGGCCGCCTTGCGAATGCGCGCTTCGATATTGAGCAAAATTGATTTCAAAAACCCCCAACGCGCGATTGTTCAGACATATTCCGCTGTATGCGTCTGAAACCCCACGACCCCTTCACGAATCAATAATTCGATGACCTCACACACCGGCAGGCCGACCACATTGGTGTAAGAGCCGTTGATCGCTTTGACCAGAAAGGTGCCGAGTCCCTGAATGGCGTAGGCCCCGGCTTTGTCAAACGGCTCGTCCGTGTGAATGTACCATTCGATTTCATTTTCGGTGAGTGCCTTAAAGGTGACATCCGTCGACACTGTATCGGAAAAAAACCGCCCCTTTTTTTGGCAACAGATACAATAGCCGGTGAGCACCTGATGCGTCTGATTGCTCAGCCGTTGCAGCATGCATCTGGCATCGTCACGTGAAGCGGGTTTACCGAGTATCATTTGGTCGATCAAAACAATGGTGTCCGCACCGATTACCCAGCTTTCCGGATATTTGCGGGCTACGTCACGCGCCTTGGCTTCAGCCAGCGTTCGCGCAAACAGCGGCGGATCGACGGGCGCAACGGTATCTTCATCGAAATCACTCGGCACGACAGAGAATTTCAGGCCGGCCTGCTTTAGCAAATATCTGCGGCGTGGCGACTTGGAAGCCAGAATAATCGAGGTATTTTTATCCGTGATTTTCATGCAGGATTGAATAACAAAAGGCCCGGGGTTTGACAAGGGCGAATGGATAGATGTAAATTTGTCTTGACAACTTTACCAATTTGAGGTTGTATCAGATAAAAACAAGGCGTTTGACGACTGCATATTTTTGGCGAAGCCGACTATGGATGTGCGTATGAATGAAGAAATACAACCATCACCTGTACTCAACCCGCAATCACCGATACCGCTTTATCGACAGTTGGCGGATATTCTATCTGGGAAAATAAGATCAGGACAATATCGGCCCGGGGATCGGATTGCTTCGGAAATCGAGATGGCCAGAGTTTACGGTATCGGCCGCCCCACGGCCAGGCAGGCCACAGAATCTCTTATTCGCAAGGGGCTGCTCACGCGAAAACGGGGCGCCGGAACCTTTGTTCAGAAAGCGCCAAAGGAGGTGGACCTTTTTTCTCTCGGCGGTACCCTTGCCTCTTTTCAGAAAAAAGGCGTGGCCATTCGGACGGAAATATTGCATGTCATGCGAATGGTTTTGGTGCCGCCCGATGCGGGCCATCCATTTTCGGGCGCGCAGGCATATTATTTTTCACGGCTCAGTTATGCGGATGCCAATCCCGTGTTGATCGAGGATATCTACCTGCATGCAGCGCTTTTTTCAGGGATTGACCGGATTGATCTGGCAGGTAGATCCCTTTCTCAGGCCGTGGAGGAAGTATTTTTCATGCGGCCGACCTCGGGGAAACAATTATTCCGGGCGATGCATCCGAGCCGTTCGCAGGCAAAGCAGTTGCAAATACCGATTGAAATGCCGATCCTGTCTGTTCAGCGATTTCTTCATTTTCCGCAAGCCGATAATGCGGTGTATTCGATTTTAACCTGTCGTACGGACCGATTCGATTTTTCACAATTTTTAGGAGGTGTCGGGTATGAAAACACGGGGATATTATAACGGGTTCGGCGGTGCGTTTCTTCCCGAAATTCTGGTTGCAACCTTTGAAGCGCTTGATGAGACTTTTCAGGCCGCAAAAAATGATCCCGGTTTTTGGCGGGAATATAAGGCGATCATGTCCAGCTATTCCTGCCGGCCGACACCGGTCACTTTTGCTGAAAATTTGAGCCGCCATTTTGGCGGTGCTCGAATTTACATCAAGCGGGAGGATTTAAACCATACTGGCGCCCACAAGATCAATAATGTCATGGGTCAGGGCCTTTTGACCCGGCGAATGGGCAAAACGCGGGTTATCGCGGAAACGGGAGCCGGCCAACACGGGGTCGCCACGGCCACCATGGCCGCAAAATTCGGATTTGATTGCACCATATACATGGGTGAAGTCGATGTTGCGCGTCAGCGGCCCAACGTGTTCTGGATGGAGCGGCTGGGGGCCACCGTGGTTCCGGTCAAGGAGGGCAGCCGGATTTTAAAGGATGCCATAAACGAAGCGTTCAGGGATTGGGTTGCCAACATGGATACAACGCACTATGTGTTGGGCACGGCCTGCGGCCCACACCCATTTCCGGAAATGGTAGCTTATTTTCAGTCGATTATCGGAGAAGAGGCCAGGAAGCAGCTGCTTGAAATCGCAGGAAAACTGCCAGACCGGGTATATGCCTGCGTGGGAGGTGGGTCCAATGCGTTGGGTGTTTTTTCGGGATTTTGGAATGATCCGGTGACGCTGGTCGGTGTGGAGGCGGGCGGCGAGGGGATCGCTTCGGGGCGCCATGCCGTGCGGCTGGCGGCTTCGGACGCCAGTGTGGGGGTTGCCCAAGGGTATAAAACCTTCTTTCTGCAGAACAGTGACGGGCAGATGAAAGAAACCCATAGCGTGGCGGCGGGTCTTGACTATGTCGGGGTATCTCCCATTCTGGCCCACCATGCCCAAACGGGCCGTGTTCGCTTTGAATATGCCACGGATCGAGAGGTTATCGACGCCGTGTCACTGACCATTCAAAAGGAGGGTGTCATTCCCGCCCTGGAGTCCGCCCATGCGTTTGCCCGTGCCTTTCGTGAAGCGCCCACGCTATCGAAAACCGATGTGATTCTGATTAACCAGTCCGGCCGGGGAGATAAGGATATCTTCACGGTGGCGGACGCATTTAACGACCCGAAATGGCGTGCGTTCATTATCGAAAAGGCGGAGGGCTATCATGCTTGAGACGTATATCAAAAACAGATTAACGGAAAAAGACATTCTGTTGATGACCCATATTGTTCTCGGATATCCGTCAATGGAAACGTCCATGGAAATCGTCGCCGCCATGGTCGATGCCGGGGTGGATCTCATCGAGTTGCAGATTCCGTTTTCAGAACCGATTGCCGATGGGCCCGTGATTCTTCGCGCCAACCAAATCGCCCTGGCATCGGGCGTTACGGTGAAACAATGCCTTGAAACCGCCGGGAAAATGGCGCGAGCCTTTGATATTCCGTTTTTATTGATGACCTATTATAATATCTTATTTAAATACGGGGTCGCACCGTTTGCCGCCGTCATGAAGGCAAACGCGCTTCGCGGGGCGATCGTCCCGGATTTGCCACCCGAGGAAAGCGAAGCGTATCTTTCCGCCATGAAAGCCAACGGGCTGGCGCCGATCTATATCTTTTCGCCCACGACGGCATTGAAGCGAATGAAATTGATCGCCGAGGTTGGCAGCGGCTTTATTTATTGTGTCGCCAGAAAAGGCGTGACCGGTGCTGAAACCGATTTTTCAGCCGGACTTGAAACCTATATTCAGCAATGCCGAAGCGCCACGAACCTTCCGCTGGCGTTGGGTTTCGGTGTAAGACAGCGGGATGAAATCGATTTTCTAAAAGGCAAGGCGGATATCGCTGTTATCGGCTCAGAGATGATCCGGCGCATTGAGGCGCACGGCGTGGGTGCGGTGAAGCCCTTCATCTCGTCCTTGCGATAGGCCCTTTGTCGAAAATTCGACGGGGGTTGCGGTTTCGTTCTCGTTGCGAGGATGGCTCGTTTATTTGTATTAATTTATAAAAACAAGTTGTTATAATAAAATTAATTGTGTTCAAAAGGCGGTTGTGCTAATTAATGTACGGTTAATTTGAGTTCATTTTTCATGGCAGGCCATCCGTCCGTTGCTTGCCCGGAATTGATCCGCCGATTGATAGATTCGCACACCCTTTCCCCATACGCTGCGTTGAACCTCATTTTATTGGAGACCCATAAAAAAAATGATGAGTTATCGTATCGTTCTTGCCGATGATCATGCCATCTTACGCGAAGGCATCAAAAGCATTATCAATGCTACCGAGCGATTGTCGGTTGTGGGGGAGGCCAGCGACGGACTTGAATTGATCCGGCTGTTGAGAAAGGTCGATACGGACATGGCTATTCTTGATATTTCCATGCCGAACCTCAGGGGAATTGAGGCCCTTCATGAGATAAAGGCCCATTACCCTCATATTAAAGTGCTCATCTTGAGCATGCACAAAAAAAAGGAATACTTACAGCGAGTGCTCTCCGCCGGTGCCGAAGGCTTTCTGCTCAAGGAGGATACCGGCAATGAACTCGTCAACGCCATCAGCGCCATTCGAAAAGGCGGCACCTTTTTATCCCCGATATTTTTAAAGGAGTATTCGCAGGATCTGATCGGTATTTGCAGAGGAGCTCGTCATGATGAGAAAGAGCTGCTGTCCCACAGGGAACGTCAGGTGCTTGAACTGATTGTGGAGGGGAAAACCAGTCAGGAAATTGCCATGCTGCTGTATATCAGTGTTCGAACCGTTCAGCATCACCGGGCCAATATTCGGCGGAAATTAAACATAAAAAAGACAGTCGATTTGGTTCGCTACGCCATGAGTCATGGCTATGCCGGCGCCTTGTCGGAGGCCGACAGTTGACATTTTTTTGCGCACATGTATCGTCGGCTTCTTTGGCCTCCGGATTAAGCAGCCGAATGAAAAATCGGATACCCTTTCTGTTTGCCGGGCGATAAATCAATGCCAGAGACGCGCGTTAGCAGCAGTTCCACCTTTTTTAGATCTTTCCGGCCGGGCGCGGATTCAACGCCAGAGCTGACATCGATCGCTGACGGCATGGCCCTTTGAATGGCTTCCACGACGTTATCCGGTGTCAATCCGCCCGCCAGAATACAGGGAAAGCGTGTTGAAAAATCCTTTACCCGGCCCCAATCCCACGTTTCCGCGTTTCCGCCGGGAAGCGGTCCTTTGCCGCACTCCACGAGAAAAGCGGAAGGATCATAATCGCCGGCTGCGTTCAGGTTCGGCTCGCCGTCCACAAAAAGGGCTTTGATCACGGGCACCCCGGCATCGCGCAATTGCTGAACCAGATCTGCTGATTCTGTGCCGTGCAATTGAACAGCTGAGAGTCTGCAATCGCGAATCTTTTGCAGGATTGTATCAAGGGATTCATTGACGAACACCCCGACGGTTTCGACCCGATGCCTGACGGCGCAGCAGATCTTCTCGGCCATTTTGTCGGATAAATGCCGCGGACTTTTGGCGAAAAACACACAACCGATGGCATGAACGCCAAGGTCGGCGCATTGAACGGCCGCATCCACGGTGGTAAGCCCGCAGATTTTTATTTGAGGAAATATTCGCTTGGTCATCGGTTTTTCCCGGCCCCCTGTTGTTCAGAAGGCTCAAGGCCCTGCAAGGTGCGCAGGCATCGGCAGGGATCATCGCTTCTCACCAGAGTTTCCCCGATCAAAAAATTCCAGATGCCCGAAGTTAAGGTTTCCGTGATATCCTTTCGGGACTTGATGCCGCTGGCGGCCACCGGTATCTGGCCCTGTTGGAGCTGATCGGCCATGCGCATGGCGGTTCCGGTGTCCGTGTGAAAGGAGCCGAGGTTCCGGTTGTTGATACCGATCAACCGGGCGCCGGCCGTTTTAGCGACCCCCAAATCCGCCTCCGTGTGAATTTCCACGAGCGCATCCAGATGCAACGCTTCGCACAGTGCAAGATACGATTGAAGCTGGTGGCCGGAGAGAATTCGAACAATCAGAAGAACGGCATCAGCCCCCATGGCTGCGGATTCATGAATCTGATAGGAAGAAACGATGAACTCTTTTCTCAGCACGGGCAGCCTGCAGGCTGCCCGCGCATCGATCAGGTCCTGATGGCTTCCCATGAAAAAATACGTATCGGTCAGCACGGAGAGGCAGGCTGCCCCGCCCGCCTCGTAGGCGCGGGCATATTCGGCCGCTTTCAGATTCGGACGAATCGGTCCCAGGGACGGGGACGCGCGTTTGATCTCAGCGATAATATTAACCCCGGACGGACCGGGGTGTTGAAGTCGCTCCAGGAAGGCCCGCCGGTCCGTACGTTGTCGAATCCGCTCTTCAAGCAGGGAAAGGGGCGTTTCTGTTTGGGCGATTGCCACGGCTTCTTTTTTCTGCGCTACAATTTGATCCAGTATGTTCATGCGGTTGTCCGGTCTCTGTCTCTTTTTCTATGCGTTTTCATTGGTGAATCGAATAAGATCATTTAATTTCTGCGCGGCGGCGCCGGTATCGATGGCGGTTTCGGCCAGCTGAATGCCCGTGCGCAAATCAGTGGCTTTCCCCGCACACAAAAGGGCAGCCGCCGCGTTGAAAAGAACGACATTGCGTCTGGGGCCGGGTTCCCCCGCCAGAATACGCTGCGTGATCCCGGCGTTTTCATCGACATCACCGCCTTTGAGCATTTCCGGTGGTGCAAGACCGCCAAAATAGGATTCCGGTGAAATATCATATGTCTGAATAGCGCCGTTCGCCAGTTCGGAGACGCGGGTTTTCGCGCATACCGTGATCTCATCCAGGCCGTCATGCCCGTGGACCACAAAGGCGCGCTTGGCGCCCAGCAGTTTTAAGGCGTTTGCGAACATCTCCGTGAGTCCAGCCGAAAAAACGCCCAGCAACATGCAGTTTGCGGCCGCCGGATTGGTCAGGGGACCGAGCATATTAAAAATGCTGCGCAGCCCGATCTCCTTTCTTGCCGTGGCGGCGTATTTCATGGCTTTGTGATATAAAGGGGCAAATAAAAATCCGATGCCGATTTCCATTACCGCTTCTTCCACCAATTCCGGCGGAAGATTCAGGTTCACACCCAGGGCTTCCAATACATCCGCGCTGCCGCATTTGCTCGATACGGCGCGGTTGCCGTGCTTCGCCACGGGAACGCCGCACCCGGCCACCACAAAGGCCGTGGTGGTTGAGATGTTGAAAGTGTGCGCCGAGTCCCCGCCCGTTCCCACAATATCCACCAGCGTGGCGGCGGGTATTTCAAGGCGAAGCGCTTTTTTGCGCATGGCCCGGGCTGCGCCCGCCAATTCGGCAAAGGTTTCCCCCTTGGTGGCAAGGGCCGCCATAAACGCCCCGATCTGAGCATCCGTGCATTGTCCCGAGAAAATCTCGTTCATCATTTCGGCCATTTGGTCTTCGTTCAGGTTTTCTCTGGCGATGATCCGCTTTAAATAGTCAAGAAACATGGTCAGCCCTCATTTCGTTTGGTGTGTTCAGGTGGTCGGTTGAGTGGGTTGCGTCGGCCTGATTCAGGAAATTTCGAATCAACCGTTTGCCGACGGTGGTCATGATGGATTCGGGGTGAAACTGAATGCCTTCGGTTGCATGGGTTCGGTGTCGAATGCCCATGATTTCCTTGTCCTCTGATTCGGCCGTAATGGTAAGGCATGCCGGCAACGATTCTCTGGAGACGGCCAGACTGTGGTATCGCATGGCCTGAAACGGCTTTTTGATGCCCGCAAAAATGCCCTTCCCGTCGGCAGTAACCTCCGAGGTTTTGCCGTGCATGAGCCTTTGGGCATGAACCACCTTTCCGCCAAAGGCTTCCGCAATGGATTGATGACCCAGGCAAACGCCGAGAACCGGAATCTTTCCGGAAAAATAGCGAATGGCGTCCAATGAGACGCCGGCGCTTTCCGGCCTGCCCGGCCCCGGTGAAATGAGAAGACCTGCGGGCCGCATTTCGGCGAGATTCTCAACCGTAGCGGCATCGTTTCGAACGACCTTCACCTCGGCGCCGAGCTGCGCCAGATATTGAACCAGGTTGTACGTAAAAGAATCATAATTGTCTATAACGAGTATCATCGGGGTCTCCTCAATCCGTTAGTCGATCGGGTCTGATCAGTTTTAACGCCTGCTGAAGCGCCATGGCCTTGTTGACGGTTTCCTGCCGTTCCCGTTCCGGGTCCGAATCCGCCACGATGCCGGCGCCCGCCTGCACGGTCATTCGCCTGGCTTCAATACAAGCGGTTCGAATGGTAATGGCCATGTCCATATTGCCGTGAAAGGAGATATACCCCACGGCCCCCCCATAAGGGCCTCGGGGCCGGTTTTCCATTTCAGCGATAATTTCCATGGCCCTGATTTTGGGCGCGCCGCTGAGCGTTCCGGCCGGAAAAGTCGCCGCCAGAAGTGCCCATGCATCCACATCCGGCTTTAGGTCGCATTGAATGTTGGACACAAGATGCATCACATGGGAGTAACGTTCAATAAACATCAAATCCGTTACTTCCACTGTGCCGGTCTCGGCGATTCTGCCCAGATCATTTCTGCCCAGATCCACCAACATGAGATGCTCTGCACGTTCTTTTTCATCCTGAAGCAATTCGTCGGCCAGGTCCCTGTCCGCCTGCTCGGTTCTGCCGCGGGGCCGGGTGCCCGCGATGGGCCGCAACACGGCGATATTGTTTTCAAGCCGTACCATGGTTTCCGGTGATGAGCCCACCAATACCATATCGTCCAAATGAAGGAAATACAGATAGGGGGACGGATTGATATACCGCTGCGCCCGGTAGAGGGAGAAGGCATCCGGCGCAGCATCGCACACAAAGGGTTGCGAGATGACGGACTGAATAATATCCCCATCATAGATGTACTGTTTGACCCGTGTTACCATCTCACGATACTTTTCTTCCGACAGCAGGGGGGTTAACCGGAGCGCCGCCGTTTCGTCCGGCGGGACGGGTTCGCGCAGGGGTTGTGCCAGGGCTTCTCGAATGGCGTCTATTCGTTTCAGACCTGCCCGGTATTCCGATTCGGCCTCGGATGAATCGGTGAGGTAACGGATTTCCACCAGTTGCAGGGTGTGGCGAATGTTGTCGAAAATGAGCAGCTCGTCGGGTATCATAAAATCGGCCAGAGGCTTTTCAGGCGGCCACTGATGCGGAATCGATTCGAAAAAGGAGACCATCTCATAGGTAATATATCCGACCAGACCGCACCAGAAGCGCGGCAATTCCGGAATGTCGGCAGGGCGGTAGCGCTGCATCAACTGCCTTAATCCCCGAAGCGGGTCCCCCTGATGCGCAATGCGATTCACCCGGCCGCTCTCCGCCACGGTAATGTGATCTGAAAAAACACGCACGCGGGCTTTGGCGGATGAACTGAAGAAGCTGTATCTCCCCCAGCGCTCGCCGCCTTCGGCGCTTTCGAGCAGAAATGCCGGCCCCTTTTGACGGTAGCGCTTTCCCAATATGGACACCGGCGTTTCCATATCCGAGAGAATTTCAGCACATACCGGAATCACATTGTACTTTTCCGACAATAGGCGGAATTGTTCCTTGCTTGGAAATTGACGAAGTAACACGGGCATTCCTCCTTAATTTCGGGCGCCCTTGCGGAATGCCCGGTGTTAAAAGATCCCATAAACAACAAAAAGGGCCGTGGAAGTTTCCACGGCCCTTTTTAAAAACAAAAAAAGACCGTGGCATCGAGCTGCACACGGTCTTTTGATTTATCAATGAATGGCTATTTGATCAGGTTCCGTAAGCAAGCCCGGGTATGTGAGCCTGCCACCACCACTGTCTGTTAAATTGCATCATTTTTTTTATCCTAAAAAAAACCAACGATAATTTCGTGTTTACTTACGCGTTTCGCTCGAGAATTGTCAAGATATTTTTTCCGATATTTTTTCGGCTTACCGTAACTTAAGCCTATTCTTGAAGGTGTTGCGGCTTACGAGACGCTGTGCGGTTATGCTGCTTCCTTTTCGGTTACCGATTGTGTCGTAAGGGACATCGTGCTACTGAATGGCAGTGAATTAATGATCGGTACAACACTTATAAAAGGGAACAGCAGATGCGTGCGGAAATACTTTCCACCGGAGAAGAAGTTTTAAACGGGGCGATCGTTGACAGCAATTCAGCCTATATTTCCCAGAAACTCGACGAGATGGGGTTGCGCGTGGCGCGGCACAGCACGGTAGGAGATGACATCACCGAGCTTGTCACGGTGATTCGGGAAATCGGCGGGCGTGCCGATGTGGCGATTGTCACCGGTGGCTTGGGGCCGACCACGGATGATTTGTCCGCCGACGCTGCCGCTGAGGCCGTTGGTGTGCCGTTGGTAATGGATCCGGTTGCATTGGACCATATCGCATCTTTTTTTCAGCAGCGCGGCCGGGAAATGAATCCCGCCAATAAAAAGCAGGCCTATTTTCCTGCGGGCGCGGACCGGCTGGATAACCCGGTGGGCACGGCGCCCGGATTTGCCGTCACCATCGGCAAGTGCCGGTTTTATTTCCTGCCGGGCGTGCCGTTTGAAATGGTTCGCATGCTCGCGGATCTGGTATTGCCGAAGATAAAAGAGCGGTTGGGAAACATCGGCGCGGGCAACGTTACGCGCATGTTGTTAACCTTCGGGCTTCCAGAATCCACGGTTTCTCACCGGCTCACCGGCTTTGATTCGCTTTTTCCCCGGGTGCAGCTTGGCTTTCAGGTAAAATATCCCGGTATTTTTGTAAAATTATATCGGCGTGGTGAACATGAAGCGGCCTGTCGGGCTGATATCGAAACGGCGCAGTCCTGGGTTTGCGGGAAACTGGAGCGTCACGTCGTTTCCACTGAAGGAGAAAGTATGGAAGAGGTAGTGGGAAGGCTGCTATCGCAGCAGCAAGCGACCCTTTCCGTGGCGGAAAGTTGCACCGGGGGCTTGATTTCCCATTGGCTTACCAATGTGCCGGGCAGCTCGGACTATTTTCTTTTTTCGGGTGTTACCTACGCCAATGCGGCCAAGGAAAGCATTTTGGGGGTTTCACCCGATACCCTCAAAACTAATGGTGCGGTTCATGAGCAGACGGTTTCCGAGATGGCCGAAGGCGTCCGCCGTATCACAGGCGCTACTTACGGACTTGCCACCAGCGGCATCGCGGGTCCGGGCGGCGGCACCCCGGATAAACCAGCTGGTACGGTATGTATCGGACTATCGGCGCCGGACGGAACCCATGCGTACCGGTTTCATTTTTCTTATGGCGGCCGGCGGCTGATGAATAAACAGATGTTCGCCATGAAGGCGTTGGATCTGCTGCGACGGAAACTGATAGGGGACCCTTCATAGCCGTTTTTTACGAAAGACGTTACAGTTAAAGATGTCGAATGACTTTTTCCGGAAAAATACTCTCGGACTGGCTGATTGACGGGAATGGCCGCCCGGCCTTTCGCCGGGCGATGATAGCGATCGAAGCGGGAAGGATTGCTGCTGTCGGTCTGGCGAATGAAATGAACGCTAACGGACCTGATGTGCTTGACCTGCGGAATACCACGTTGATTCCGGGGTTGATAGACTGCCATGTTCATTTAAGTTTGCCGGAGAATGCAGGCGCCGGGCCGGCCGATTCCCCTCCCTTATTTGCGGAGCGCCTTTGCCGGTACTGGCATCATGGCGTTATGGCCGTGCGGGATGGCGGTGATAGATCCGGCGAGGTATTACGATTTCGGAACTTGCCCGCTGAACCGGGGCGGCCAAGGGTAACCATTTTTTCGGCAGGGGGTGCATTCCATAGAAAAGGAAGATACGGCGGTTTTATCGGAAGTGCAGTGACGGACGGGGATGCCCTGGCCGATTTAACGGCCCAGCGGGCGCCCCTGGTGGACCATATCAAGATCATCAATTCCGGCCTGAACAGCCTGACGCAATTCGGGGTGGAGACACCGGGTCAGTTCACGACCGATCAACTCACCCGGGCGGTTTTGGCCGCCAAAAGATTGAATCGGCCGGTGATGGTGCACGCCAACGGCAAGACGCCGGTGGCAGCCGCGATACAAGCCGGATGTGCCTCCATCGAGCATGGCTATTTCATGGGAAAAGAGAACCTGCAAAAAATGCGGGATAAGCAGATTACATGGGTCCCCACGGCCATTCCGATGAAAGCGCTCTCGGAGATGCTCGCACCGGGCACGATTGAGTGCGATGTCGCGCGCCGAACCCTGGATCATCAGCTTGAGCAAATGGCGCTTGCCCGCAGGCTGGGCGTTCCAGTCGCCGTAGGGACGGATGCCGGTAGTCCCGGCGTGGCCCATGGCGCGGGCCTGGTCGAAGAGATCAAACTCTTTAGACTCGCAGGCTACACGATTGAGGAAGCCATTCGGTGTGCGAGCGACAACGGGGCAAGGTTAATCGGTTCTGATGCGTTAGGCCGCTTGGCGCCAGGCATGCCGGCAACCTTTATTGCTGTTCCGGGTCCTCCGGAAGACCTACCCGAGAGCCTGATGCATATTCGTTGTTTCTACGTGGTCGGAGAGTTGTGGTCAGAATATGGGGCGTAGTAAACAGCGATTGAAAAATTCATTTCCGTTTAAATTCGCTCAAACGAAGCCCGAAACCAATAGACCGCCTCCCGGACGAATGCTTGCTGATGGTGCGGGTTGCTCATGGGATGATCGCCGCCTTTCTGAAGAATCATCTGCTTGGGGCGCTTGGATTGCGCGTAGATTTCCCGGCCATGGGAGATCGGAACGACGGTGTCCGCGTCCCCATGCAGCACAAGAATGTCATGAATGTTCGTGAAATCAAAATCAACATCGAACCGAAGCGCGGTGTCTTTTTCGTGTGTGGGCTGGGAAGAGGGGATTTGAATCGGCGCGGCATAAGTGACGATGGCGTCTATCTGTGTCGCCATGGCAGCGGCCAGGGATGCGGCGCCGCCCATGCTGCTGCCGAAAAGGCCGAGGCCGTTTTTGGCAAAGCCCATCTCTTTTAATGCGTCAATGGCGTTGAGTATGTCGTTTCGTCGTGCTGTCACCGATGCGCCGGCTTCAAAGACGCCCTCACTTTGGCCACACCCCCTGTGATCAAAACGAAAGAACCCGATTCCGCAACGGTTGCATTGGTTCGCCAACGCAGCGAGTTTGGGGGAATTGCCGTCTGAAAGAAACCCGTGGGAGCCCACGACCAGGGGAGCGTCAGGTTGCCCGGACAAGTGGAGATGCCCCTTGAGCCGATAGCCGTCGGAATCAAAAAGGATCGTGCGTTGTCCAAATTGATGGATCATAACAGGTCTTCCACGTTGACAATCACCGGCCGACAGCCTAAGGGTGTCGGGAGTTTGAACTGTATGGGGTTGAACAGTGATGAAATTGGCATATAGAAGGCCTGATTTCAATATAAAAAGTTGTGGAAGGCATATCCGATGGGGTTGAAAAAGGGGCAGGAACAAGAATTGATCATCTCGGATCTGGCATTCGGGGGCAGGGGCATTGCGAAGGTTGACGGGCTGGCGGTCTTTGTCGACCAATGCGCGCCAGGAGACCATGTGCTGGCGCGGATTGTCAAAAAGAAAAAGAATTTCGCCGAAGCCAGAATCATTCGGTTTTTGGAAAAATCGCCGCAGCGTATCGTTCCGCCCTGCCCATACAGTGAGTATTGCGGCGGGTGTAAATGGCAATTTTTGCCCTACGAGATGCAACTTGAATACAAGCGGCGGCATGTGGCCGAGTCGCTGGCCCACATCGGCCTGTTTCAAGATGTTCCCGTTCACGCCACCATTGGATCTTCGATGCAGTACGGTTATCGGAACAAGATGGAATTTACCTGCACGGATCGCAGATGGCTGTTACCCGAGGAGCTCAATCGCGAGGATATCGTCGCAGGCTTTGGTATCGGGCTTCATATACCGGGCGCTTTTCACCATGTGCTCGATATGGAAAAATGCTTGTTGATGCCTGAATTTGGAAATGAGATTCTCGATGAGGTCAGGCAATTCATTAAGGGCTCTGCGTTTCCCGCTTACGGCCTTCGCACACACGAGGGGTTTTGGCGGTTTTTAATGCTGCGGCACTCGGCGGCTCATGATCAATGGATGGTCAATATCGTTACCACTGCTGAAAATGAGCCGGCGGTTGCGCCGCTGGCCCGTCATCTCGCGGCTGACTACCCGCAGATCGTCTCCATCGTCAACAATATCGCTTCTCGAAAAGCCAGTGTCTCATTGGGGGAAAAGGAAATTCAACTGGCCGGCGCTCCGACCATCAAAGATAAAATCGGGCCTTATGAATTTGAGGTGTCCGCCAACTCGTTTTTTCAGACCAACACGCGCGGCGCCGAAAAATTATATGATACGGTCAATGCCTATGCCGGGCTGACCGGCGTGGAAACGGTGCTGGATTTGTATTGCGGCACCGGCACCATCGGCATGTGCCTTTCCGGTTCGGCCAAAGAGGTCATTGGGATTGAAATTGTGGAGAGCGCCGTGGCGGATGCGAATCGCAATTGCAGTCTCAACGGCATTACCAATTGCCGGTTCCTTCTCGGGGATATCAAAGACGCGATGGCCTCGGTGTCGGAAAGGCCGGATGTGCTGATCATCGATCCGCCCCGCATCGGCATGCACAAAGAGGTGGTGAAACAGATTTTGGCCATGGCGCCGGGCCGAATGGTTTACGTATCCTGCAATCCGGCCACGCTGGCCAGGGATCTTGACATGCTTCGGGCACACTATCGGCCCATGGAAGTTCAACCCGTTGATATGTTTCCGCACACCTTTCATATTGAGTGTGTCGCCCGCCTTGAAAGAATCGGGTAGGCAGGCAGTCTATGCACTGGTTACTGGTATCGGTCATCGTCGCTCTGGCGGTTGCTTCCCATGACGCCTGGGTCAAAAAGCATTTTTCTCATTTAAGTGTGAGTGAAATGCTTGCCATGCCGCTGTTTTATAGTTTGCCGTTCTTTATGATCGTTATGCCGTTCGTTCCGGTTCCGGTGATCGACCGTGGATTTTATGGGTCTTTTGCAGCGTGCCTTCCCATCAACGTGCTCGCTTCTTTTCTCTACACCAAGGCCATTAAAATTTCCCCCCTGTCATTGACGGTCCCGTACCTGGCGTTTACGCCGCCGTTTGCCATGGTGACGGGGTATTTATTTTTACATGAAACGCCCGGGATATGGGCGGGTGTCGGCATTGTTGCGACGTGCATTGGAAGCTATGTGCTCAATATAGAACCCGACAGGCAAGGTCTGCTGGCGCCGGTCAAAGCCGTTTTTAATGAAACCGGATCCTGGATGATGTTAATCGTTGCCTTTTTGTTCGCCTTTACGGTTGTGGTCGGGAAAAAGGCGATTGTTCACTCTTCGCCGCTTTTTTTTACCATGGTGTTTTTTTCGATTCATAATCTGATTGTTTTGGGGATTCTCGCGGTCACCGGGAAGATTCGAATCCACACATTTGCCGGGAATTTCCGGAAAGGCCTGGTGGCGGGCGGATTGTTATTCATTCATGTGCTGCTGCACGGGTTTGCCATTTCATGGACGCAAGCCGCCTATATGGTTTCCATAAAGCGGCTCAGCATATTGTTCAGTATCATTTATGGCCGAATGTTTTTTGAAGAGCGACGTATGGTGGTGCGGCTGGTGGGCGCGACTTTCATGCTGGGTGGCGCCGTGCTTATTGTGTTGAAAGAATAGCGGAGCGCTTTTGGAAATTGAAAATGCTGCCGAATATAGGAATTCAGTCCAACGCAGATATAATCTCATGGTAGCTCTGGAATCGGTCTGCCGGCGATTTTGCCAGCATTTTATCTATCATGTTACTTAGAAACGCCGGTATATCCTTATATTTTTGTTTTAGCGGCACGGGCGCTACGGCAATATGCTTCGTAAATATGTCCACTACCGAATAACCCGTGAACGGCGGTGCGCCTGACAGGGCGTGATAAAATGTCGCGCTGAGAGAATAAATGTCACTGCGGTGGTCAACGGGTTGCCCCTTGATGGCCTCCGGGCAGATATGGTGGGGAGAGCCGGCCATATTTTCCACAAGTTCTGAAGTATCCATTTTATACTGCTGTGCGACGCCGAAGTCTAGAATTTTGATCACGGTTTCTTTTCCGATATAGTACACATGCGAAATGTTGGGGTGATTGAGTTGTGAAATGTAACGGGCCTCCTCGAAGAACATGTCCACGAATTCCTTCTTGGAGCAAAGGTCATACGATATGACTTTTAATGCGACCTTTCTTTCCAGGGCAATATCCCACCCTTTAAATACGCCCCCCATTGAGCCGGTTCCCTGCAAAGATACGATTTCGTAATTCCCCATCTGTTTACCGATGAGGTTTTCATAAAACCGGTTAATAAGACTTGCCGCATGAGATAGCCTTTTTCATTATCAAAAAGCGGTGTAAGATACTTTTCAAATCGGGTTTGCGCGAATAATTTATTGAGGATGGCCAGATTCCGGTACGACGGGCGGGCGCAATTTTCATGCGGGACTGTGTCATACTCATTGTACTGAAAGGGTAGCGGATCGCTTCTTTCCGATGAGGCCCAACCTGACGGCGTAATGTCCCTTGAATCTGCCGTTATCGTTCCAATGAATACCCAATATCTTGGTGTCGAGATGACAGGTGGGGCGCTGAGCGTCCGAGCTGTAATACTTCATGGTTAAAATGGCGCCGGATTTCAATTTATCCAGCATTTCAGAGCCGTTTTTTACCAAAACAAACATGGGAGAGGAAGGTGAGCTCCAGATCTTGAACTGATATAAGAATTTAATGTTATCAATAGCAAATTCAACACTGTAAAATTGATTGACATCCACATCGCCTGTATCATCGGGCAATACGGCTGTTGTTTTCATTCTTGCACTGATGCTCATATCTACCTCCCGTTGGAAACGCTATTTTTACCAAAGAGAATCCCTGATGCAACAGCAAAGGTAACACGCAAAAATAATGCCAGAAAACCAAAAAAAGTGAGACTTGTTTGAAATGTACGGATTGCAATGTCCCGGGTAAATGAGGCGTTATCAATGGGGACAACCACGCTTAGCAAATATGTTCATGGATGTAAAGTTTTTTTATGGTATACTGTATGCTTTTTAATACGGTTGCACCATTGGTCCATGCTCAAAAAGCCCAACTATTTGACTGGCTGATGAACTTCTGTTATGGCGTTGACGCATCATTCGGCTTTGCCGGGAGGTCAAAGGCTATCGTTAAAATAAGGATATTCCATGACTCAACCATTGCAATTGTTGGAAACAATACCACTTGAAAACGGTTTTGCGCTGAGTTTGTACGACAGTTCTCGAAAGGTAGCCGGGGACCGCTGGCTGGTGTCGGTGACGGCCAGAATGGATATTCCCGTTAATCAAGCGACACCTTGCCTGAACGGGCCGGAACGTATTGATTCGGGCGCAATCCAAGCCGCGCTTGGCGGCGAGGTTGTTTTTGAAAAAACAATGGATCGAAATTTTATTTCGCATGATGATAAAGTGAGACTGTTTTATGAATTCAGAGATTCATTGGTTGAATCCATTTTGAAATATGTGTCGCGGCCGGATTTTCCGAAAAAATACGTCCTTAAATGCTACCGCGCTTATCAGCAAAAGCAGGGATGGTATTCATCTTAGACCGATTTCCCTTTTTATACGGCAAGCCCGCACGGTGATGGCGGGTCGAGGGGCGCCCCCAGCGCACTGAGAAAATGACGAATGGCCAAAATTTTGACGGAGCCGGTCTTGAGCCCACTCAGTGCATGATGAAGCAAAAGGCGCTGAATGTCCTTGTTGGTCAACATGCTGGCGTATCTTTCAGGCCTATCTACCGCGGGAAAGAGCAATGGGCGCAGGCGCTTCGGAATTTCCCGCAGAAAAAGCGTTTGCAGTGATGCCGTCATGACCGCATCGAAATCAAAATCGGGATCCAGCTCATAAAGCACCCCTTCCAGGGTAAACCAGGTTTTTCTGAATAACAGCAAATCCGTGCGGAAAACCATTCCGCTGCGTGCCGCACGGTCAATGAGACAAAATACCTTTTTCAGCAAATTGGATTCAGCATATTCTTTTGTGGCGATGAGCCCGGCGATTGCCCCATTAATTAGGCGCGGGATTAAATCGCGGTTAGGCAGGGCGGGTATGCAAAGCCCCATCAGCGCAGCACCGATGTCGTCGGCCTTTCCCATGACCACTTGCAGGAATAATTGAAGCAGTCTGATTCTTAAGCTTTTTTCCAAATGCCCGGCCAGGCTCCAGTCGATAAGCGAAATCGTAGCGGGTTGATCCTGTTGCGTTTTATGGGCTAAAATATTTCCCGCATGGGGATCTCCGTGAAAAATGGCCGTATCCGAAGGGGAAAAAAGCGGCTTAAGAATGATTGCTTTGAATAATCGCGTTGCGCACAATTTTCGCTCAGGCGGCTCCATGGGGGCATCAGTGATTTTCACGCCGATCAACCGTGACATGGCGGTAACGTTATGGGTTGAAAACGGTGCCAGTTTGGGAATTTCGATCCCTTGTGAATCTTGATAGAAGTGATAGGCATCCCATAGGTGGGCTTGCTCTCCTATCAGATTGATCTCTTCGGCCAGCGCCCGGCCAATATCCCGAAACACTTCAATATACCTAAAATCATCCAGGGGATATTGATCGGTGCGGTCCTGAAAAAAAGCCGCCAGCGCATCTATGATGTTTAGCTCTTCGGCTAATAACGATCGCATGCCCGGCTTCAAGACTTTAAAGACGCCTTGTTCCATTGCACCCGATTCAGGGTCTTTCCACCAAAAGGGGCAGACGGCGCCCACGCTGGCTTCGGATAGCACCTGGCGGCCGAATTGAATGGAAAATAGTTCCTTGTCCGATTGAACCGCATTCACCACATGGGGCAGGATTTTTTCTATGGATGTGCCGTAATCACCGCTTTCAAGGTGAACAAACCATTTCCGAACATTCGGATGAATGTGTTGGTTGCGGGCGATGATCTGCCCCAGTTTGTGCAATGTCGGACATTTTTGGGCCAAATCAACGAGGCGTTGTTCCCGGCTGCCGGTATCGGTCAACAGCATCTGATCGGCTATCATGTCCACTATCCGGTCAAAGGAGATTCGCGATAAAAAAAAGGTGAGTCCGTCATGAATAATGGATCGATAGGCGCTGTAGACGGACGGTATGATACCAGCCGGATCAAGCTGTTTGATTAACGCTTGCGCGGCAAGGGCTCTGAAACGGTCCGCGCCGACCGTGCCAGCAAGGGTTTTTATCCTCTGAATAATAGCATCTTTTGGGGCCGGAACAGAGAGATCGCTAAAAACATGTTGATAAATTTGGGTTAAGTTTAACATGATGGTTTAATTAAATCGGTTATCTCACGGATTATGCCGTGGGTTTCTAATAAGAGACAATGTGCGAGGACTGATCACCAAGAAGGGTGCAATAATAAAAGGAAGATGCGCATTCGGGAAAACAACAGATTGCCGTCCATATTTTATGACGCGACAGAATACGCTGTTTTTGTAAAGATGCAAGAGAAATTTTGATTTCATGATGGTCGTCCGGGAGATGGCGATTTTCTGGCTAATGTATGCATCATGGTGTATGAGTAGAATCAGATGCCGGGGAAAATGATTTAAAGATAGGCGTTTTTTTCTATGGCGTTATGCAGGTGAACGAAAAGGTCATTGTGCTGAATTATAAAAAAAATAGTTAAATTGAATCTAATAGGGTTCTACTCGATAATGTTGAGAATTTTCGCGCCAAACCCCTGAAAGGAGCAAGGCATATTTCATGAAGTTTCGCCCGTGTATCGATATTCACCAAGGTATTGTAAAGCAGATCGTAGGCTCGACGTTATCGGACGCTGAATTGCCTCAAACCAATTTTCAGGCGGATAAGCCCGCTGAGTGGTTTGCCCGATGTTATAAACAAGATCACCTGACGGGTGGGCATATCATTCAGTTGGGGGAGGGAAATGAGGCGGCGGCCCGAGCGGCCTTGGCCGCATGGCCCGGTGGCATGCAGCTCGGGGGCGGGGTGAATATCGAAAATGCGGCCGCTTGGCTGGATGCCGGCGCCGAAGCGGTGATCGTCACCTCCTGGGTGTTTCATGACGGAATCGTGGATACGCAACGGCTCACGCAACTCAGTAAGCTGGTCGGGAAAAACCGGCTGGTTCTGGATCTGAGTTGCCGGCGCCTGGAAGCGGCGTATTATATCGTCACCAATCGCTGGCAGAACTTTACCCGGGAGACCATTACCCCCCGGTTGCTGAATGAATTGTCCGAATATGCGTTTGAATTTTTGATCCATGCCGTGGATGTCGAAGGAAAATGCCGGGGCATCGAGGCGTCCCTGGTGGAACTGTTGGGGCGGTGGGCGAAAATTCCCATCACCTATGCCGGCGGAATTCACACCCTTGATGATATCGAAATGATTCGTGAAATGGGTAACGGTGCAATTGATTTCACCGTCGGAAGCGCCTTGGATATTTTTGGTGGAAATCAGCTTGTTTACCGCGAATTGGCGGATCGATATTCGCCGGTAACCAGTTGACAGAAAACCGACGGCGGTTGCGGAGTGGAATCGATTTGAAGGATCGAATATGGTTGTCGCCAAAACGTTATTTCTGATCGTGTTGATCAACAGCGTTCCCCTTTTTCTGCATGTGCTGTTTCCGAAAATCAGCAGGTGGCCGCTGGATAATCATTACCTGTTCAGGGACGGCCGGCCGTTGTTGGGCGCCCATAAGACGATTTCCGGGTTTCTCTCCGGTATTCTGGCCGGCGCAGCCGGTGCTGCCTTGATCGGGCTTCCCGTCTGGGCCGGGGTTGCGGCCGGGTTTTTCGGTATGTTCGGGGACTGTCTTTCCAGCTTTATCAAGCGCCGGTTTCGCGCGAAGGAGGGGGCTGATTTCCCCGCGCTGGATCATATGTTTGAATCGGGATTTCCCCTTCTGTTTTGTTACTTCTTTTTTTCAATCACCTGGTTGGAGACCCTTATCACGCTGTTGTTATTTATTGCCGGTGGATGGGCGATTAAAGGGGTTAGAAAAAAAGCATTTTCGTCGCCAAAGGCAGCCGGTCTATCGCTTGTGCGTTCAACGATTCGATTCCGCCAATGGCGTGCCTGTCATACCGCGTTGACACCGGTTGCGCGGTTGCTTAATTTCGAAAATATAATTTATTACAGATTATTTATGACCGGATTTTTTAAGTTGACCGGATTATACGAAAAAGGTGTCACCAATGCGCTGAATGTGCGCGTAACAGAACTTTCACTCTCTTTTCCCCGGTTTCCCAAAGCACTCAGCCCGTATCGTATTTTGTTTATCAGTGATTTGCATATTGACGGCATTGACGGTCTCTCTTCGCAATTGATATCGCGGGTGCGGGAGATTGATGCGGATATCTGCCTGCTCGGCGGGGATTACCGCATGGAAATGTACGGATCTTTTTTTAAGGCAAAACAAAAACTCAGCGAGCTTGTGCGCCATATACGCACACGGGACGGCATTTTCGGCATTCTGGGGAATCATGATTGCATCGAATTGGCCCCGGATTTGGAGCAGGCCGGTCTGTACATGCTGATCAATGATTCCGTTTCGATCACCAAAAACGGCGCAGCCCTGAACATCGCCGGTGTGGATGACCCCCATTATTATAAGTGCCACAGCCTGAAAGCGGCTTATGAGGACGTCTCAAAGGACGATTTTTCGATTCTCATGGCGCATTCGCCCGAAATCATAAAAGACATTGATGGATTTCCGGTCGATTTATGTCTTTGCGGTCATACCCACGGCGGGCAGATACGGCTGCCGGGCGTTGGAGCGGTCTTTACCCATTGCAAAACCCGGCGCGAATATACTTCCGGGCTTTGGCGGTATAACGGCGTGACCGGATACACATCCACCGGTGCCGGGTCTTCCGGTATTCCGGTGCGCTTTAATTGCCCGCCGGAAGTGGTGGTGCTGACGCTGAGTAGCTCGACGGCCGGGCAGCAAACGGCTTAACGGCTGGGCAGGGGCCAAGCAGTCCGGCATTCAGGCCTGCCGGCATCAGTGGGAGGGGTTTTGATCAACAATGAGGACATTTCAAAAGGAATGACTGTTCGGCTTGATGATATATTCCCGGCGTTGCCGGAGATGCCGGATTTTCAGAAAGACATTCGCCGGGCGCCTAAGCGGTCGGCTGTCCTGAGCGATGCGGATATTCGCCTCGCGCTTAAAAATGCCCTGCGTTATATTCCGGAAAAATGGCACGCGACTCTTGCGCCGGAGTTCATGGACGAACTCATGACCATGGGCCGAATCTATGGGTATCGCTTTCGGCCGCCCGGCTGTATTCGTGCCCGCCCGGTGAACCGGTATGCCGGCAACTGCCTGGAAGGAAAAGCCTTTCAGGTCATGATTGATAATAACCTCAATTTTGATGTGGCGCTTTATCCCTATGAGTTGGTGACCTACGGGGAGACCGGACAGGTGTGCCAGAACTGGATGCAATACCGGTTGATCAAACGCTATCTGGAACTTCTGGATCGCGATCAGACGCTGGCGGTGGCATCGGGGCATCCGGTGGGCGTGTTTGCCTCCGGGGGGGACGCGCCACGGGTTATCATCACCAACGGCCTGATGGTGGGCATGTTTGATAATTTGGAAAGCTGGCAGCGGGCCGCCGCGATGGGTGTGGCCAACTACGGGCAGATGACGGCCGGCGGCTGGATGTATATCGGTCCTCAGGGCATTGTACACGGCACCTACAGCACGCTTCTGAACGCGGGACGCATTCAATGGAACCAGCCGGAAGCGGTGAATCTGGCCGGGCGGCTCTTTGTCAGTTCCGGTTTGGGCGGCATGAGCGGCGCCCAGGGAAAAGCGATTGAAATCGCAGGCGGCGTCGGCATTATCGCCGAGGTGGACGAATCCAGAATTCAGAGTCGAAAAGATCAGGGGTGGGTGAGCCTCGTTACGGCGAATGCCAAAGAGGCCTTTGAAACGGCGAAAGGTTTTCAGTCCGAAAAAAAAACGATGGCCATCGCTTTTTTCGGCAACATCGTCGATTTGCTCGACTATGCGGTGCAAGCGCAAATCCCGATCGATTTATTGTCCGACCAGACCTCTTGTCATGCGGTGTATGACGGCGGCTATTGCCCTGTCGGGCTGACGTTTCAGGAACGCACGCAGTTGCTGCGAGAGAATCCGGCCGCGTTCAGGCAACGGGTGAATCAGTCCCTCAAGCGGCATATTGAATTGATCGGGCGTTTGACCGCGCGGGGAACCTATTTTTTCGATTACGGCAACAGTTTCCTGAAAGCGGTGTTTGATGCCGGGGTCACCTCAATCAGTAAAAACGGCCTGGATTCTTCGGACGGCTTTATTTATCCATCTTATGTGGAAGATATCATGGGACCGATGCTGTTCGACTACGGCTACGGCCCGTTTCGCTGGGTTTGCCTCAGCGGGCGGCCGGACGATCTGGCCAGAACGGATGCGGCCGCCATGAGCTGCATCGATCCGAAGCGAAATCTTCAGGACCGGGACAATCATGCCTGGATACGCGATGCCGGGAAAAACCGCCTGGTGGTGGGAACGCAGGCCAGAATCCTTTATCAGGATGCGCCAGGCAGAACCAAGATCGCCCTGAAGTTCAATGAGATGGTTCGCACCGGCGAAATTGGCCCGGTCATGCTTGGCCGGGATCACCATGATGCGGGCGGCACGGATTCTCCTTTTCGGGAGACGGCCAACATCAAGGACGGCAGCAACGTGATGGCGGACATGGCGGTGCATTGCTTTGCGGGCAATGCGGCCCGGGGAATGAGCCTGGTTGCCCTGCACAACGGCGG
Organism: Desulfobacterales bacterium; assembly: GCA_034003325.1. Taxonomy (NCBI): domain Bacteria; kingdom Pseudomonadati; phylum Thermodesulfobacteriota; class Desulfobacteria; order Desulfobacterales; species Desulfobacterales bacterium. Next base: position 139,376 of record JAVEYW010000010.1, on the reverse strand, counting down.
CGGGGTCGGTATCGGAAAAGCGGTTAACGGGGGCTTCGGCCTGGTGCTTGACGGCAGCTCGCGGGTGGATACAGTGATCCGGCGCGCCATGATGTGGGATGTCATGGGCGGAGTGGCTCGCCGGGCATGGGCGCGAAATGAGCATGCTTTGGAAACTGCGCTGGCCCATAACCTGGCCTTCGGCGGCACCGACCATATCACCCTGCCTTTTATCGCGGATGATCACCTGGTGGAAACATGTGCGGCCACTGCTTTGAAAGGAAAATAATCCATGGACGCAAAGCTGATGGAATGCGTGCCGAATTTCAGCGAAGGCCGGGATCTGGAAAAGATTGACCGAATCGTCGCGCCGTTTCGCGGCAAACCAAAGGTCAAGCTTCTCGATTATCAGCGGGATGAAGACCACAACCGGCTGGTCGTCACGGTGATAGGTGAGCCCGATGCGCTGAAAATATGCCTTCTGGACGCGGTGGCGCAGGCGATTTCCCTGATCGATATGCGGGCGCATCGCGGGCAGCATCCGCGCATGGGGGCCGTGGATGTGGTGCCGTTTGTTCCGATTCGCAACATGAGCATGGCCGAGGCGGTTGATTTTTCAAAACAGGTGGGAAAAGAGCTGGCCGATCGGTTTTCCCTGCCGGTATTTTTATATGAGGCGTCCGCCGCCAACCCGGCCCGGTCGAATCTGGCGGATATTCGGAAAGGCGAGTTTGAAAAAATGCCCGAAAAACTGACAATGGACGCCTGGAAACCGGATTTCGGACCCGTTGCGGTGCATCCCACTGCGGGTGTTACAGCGGTGGGCGCCCGAAACCCCCTGGTGGCCTTTAATGTTTTTCTTACCACGCAAGACATCGCCATCGCCCGAAAAATCGCCAAAGCGGTTCGCCATAAGGACGGCGGCCTTCGCTTTTGCAAGGCCATGGGGGTGGCCGTAGAAGCCCGGCGCCAGGTGCAGGTGTCCATGAATATGACGGATTTTTCGCAAACGCCGCTGTATCGGGTCCTTGAATTAATCCGGGCGGAAGCGAAGCGATTTGGTGTCACGGTGTCGGGCAGCGAGATTGTGGGGCTCGTGCCCATGGCGGCATTAACGAACTGTGCGGCCTATTATTTGGGACTGGAACATTTTTCCTTGGCTCAGGTGATGGAAACGCATTTGATTTAAAGGCTGACCTCTCGGCAATCATGAGGAAAGCTGCTTTTGCTTTGGCGGTTTCGTGCACGTAAACGTACACGTGCCCGTGCACGTGAACGGAAGTGGTTGTTATGCCGAATGCAAAAGAATCTTAGACAGGTGTCAGGAATCTATTCAACTTCGCTAATTCAATACAGGCAAGAATGAAGGGCCGTGCACGTTCACGAGCACGTGTACGTTCACGTTCACGGCTGACCACACCGGTAATCCATAAGGGGCGCTGGTGGTCATGACTACAGAATGAGGAGGGTAACCCACTGGACGGCAATATTCTGATAAAAAATATTCCGGAGCTCGTCACCTGCAGCGGGTTTAAGGCCAAAGCCGGTCCGGAAATGAATGAGCTGGGCATTATTAAGGACGGCGCCGTTTTGATCCAGGACGGCATTATCACGGCGGTTGGCACCACGCAGGCCCTATGCACTGAAAAAAAGCCACCTTTGGCCACGGTGATCGATGCTTCCGGTAAAGCGGTGTTGCCCGGGTTTGTCGATCCGCACACCCATCTCGTGTTTGCCGGGGACCGGCCGGATGAGTTCGCCGCCCGGTTGCGGGGAGATCATTATCTGGATATTCTGGCACGCGGCGGCGGGATTTTAAGCACGGTGCGGGCGACACGGCGGGCGTCCATGGATATGCTTTCGGCCGGAGCCATCAAGCACCTGAATGCTTTTCTGGCGCAGGGGGTCACCACCGTAGAGGGAAAAAGCGGGTACGGCCTGGATCTGAAAACCGAAGTCAAACAGCTTCAAGTGATGAGAACCTTGAATGCAAGCCACTTTGTGGATATTGTTCCGACCTATTTGGGTGCGCATGCGATTTCGGAGGAGTACGCCGGTAACGCCGATGCCTATATTCAGTTTATGATCGATGCCGTGTTACCCGAGGTGGTCAGTGGTGAGCTGGCCCAATTCTGTGATGTGTTTTGCGAAAAAAATATATTTTCCGTGACCCAATCCCGCAAATTGCTTGAAAAGGCCAAAATGGCCGGGTTGAAGCTTAAACTCCATGCCGATGAAATAACGCAAATCGGCGGCGCCGAGCTGGCCGCGGAACTGGGGGCCGTGTCCGCGGACCATCTGTTGCAGGCATCGGATGAGGGGATTCGTCAAATGGCCCGCGCCGGCGTGGTGGCGGTCTTGTTGCCTTTGACTGCTTTTTGCCTGCGGGAACCGTATCCAAGGGCCCGGTTTATTGTTGATCAGGGCTGCCCGGTTGCCCTGGCCACGGATCTGAACCCCGGCAGCGCCTTTTCCGGCTCGATACCGCTGGTCATCGCACTGGCCACCCTGACCATGGGCATGACGACCGAGGAGGTGGTGAGTGCCCTGACCCTTAATGCGGCGGCCGCTGTCGGGCGGGCGGACACGATCGGCAGTATCGACGTGGGGAAAAAGGGAGATCTGATTCTGCTGGCCTTTCCCTCCTATCGTTATTTGCCGTATCATACCGGTGTCAATTTGGTCGACACCGTGGTGAAAGACGGCAGCATTGTCTTTGAAGCAAAGGAAAGGAAACCGGGACCATGTTGACTGATTTGAAAGTCGAAGAATTTATTCTTGAAACCGCAGCCGGATCTCCGGTTCCCGGCGGGGGCAGTGTCTCGGCCCTCGCCGGTGCCTTGGCCGCGGCGCTTTCCGCCATGGTGGCGCGTCTTACGATCGGCAAAAAAGGATTTGAAGCGTTCGAAAAACAACTGGCGATCCTGCGGGATTCGGCGGACGCGTTGCGCAATGAATTGATTCAGGATGTGGATCGGGATGCAACGGCCTATGAAAATTTTCTTTTCGCGCTTCGACTGCCGAAAGAGACGGCCGCGGAAAGGGAAACCCGGCAATCGAAGCTCGCCGAGGCGATGACGGAAATCTGCCGGGTGCCGCTGACGATCGCGCAAAACGCTTTGGATGCTTTGGAACAGGCGGCTATCGCCGTTACCCTGGGAAGAAAGGACATCGTTACCGACGCGGCGGTGGCCGTGCTGCTTGCCGGAGCCGCAGTCAGAGGGGCGCTGTTTAATGTGAAGTTCAATCTCGCCGACGTAAAAGAGGAAGCCTATGTGGCGCAAACCTTGGCTCGGGTGGAACAAATGGAAAGAGACGTAAAAGTAAAAGAAAAAGCGGCCCTGAAGGCGGTCGGCCTATAAGCCACTATGGGAATGAGCATTTCCCGATTTACCGTTGATATTGCAGGGGCGACTGGCCGGTTACGCAATGCCCCAAAGGGGCAATGTCATATAGCTCAGGGTTGCGGTGAAACCGCTACCCTGGGACACGGGGCCATGCAATATGGCATCAACCCCAACGGGGTTGTGTCAATGGAAGGACGCTGATAAGCCACAGTCGTTGCCCGCCGTTCATAATGCAATGGGACGAGCGGTTTATCCGGGACTGACATAACCCCCCTTGGGGTTGGTGGAATGGGAATGAGATGTTGCCCATTTCCCCAGGGTAGCGGTTTCACCGCAACCCTGGGCTAGTGGACAAAGCCCCTTTGGGGCATTGATTAAGCACATGATCATGTGCAGGATAAACGGTAAATAGGAAATTTCTGATTCCCTAAGAGGTATTCGTGAAAAGATGAAAGCGCTTTGCCTGAATGACGAAAAGTTGACTTTGGAGAACCTGACGGCGGTCGCGCGACAAGGACTTCCCGTAAGACTGGGAAAGAAGGCCGAACAGCGCATTATCCGGTCAAGGGCGTTGATCGACCGGTGGGTTCTGGAAGAAAAAAGGGTCTACGGGATTACGACGGGGTTCGGGGCGCTCAGTGATGTCGCCATCTCTTCCGCGGACGCGCGGGAACTTCAGAAGAATATCCTTCTCAGCCATGCCGCCGGTGTGGGAGATCCGTTGCCCGAAGAAGTCGTCCGGGCCGCCATGCTGCTGCGGATAAAGGATTTCAGTCTGGGGTATACCGGTGTTCGCCCGGAAACGGTGGCGCATCTTTTAACCTTGTTAAATAGCGGCGTGTGTCCGGTGGTGCCGTCCCAGGGATCGGTCGGTGCCAGCGGGGATCTGGCGCCCCTGGCGCATATGGCCCTGGTATTGATCGGTGAAGGGGAGGCCGTTTTTGAGGGCAGGCGCATGAGCGGCAAAAAAGCCTTGAAACAATGCGGACTAACCCCTTTGGTGCTGGCGCCGGGTGAAGGGCTGGCGCTGGTCAACGGCACGCAAGTCATGACGGCAACCGGCGCCCTGGCGGTGCGGGATGCCGCTTTGCTGGCCAAGATGGCCGATATAACAGCCGCCATGAGCCTGGAAGTGCTCATGGGCAGCCGAACCGAATTTGATCCGCGAATCCATCGGTTGCGCCCGCATAACGGGCAGATCGAATCCGCGGACAATATGCTGCGCATCACAAAAAACAGCGAGATCATCTCTTCGCACAAGGACTGTACCCGTGTGCAGGATGCCTATACCCTGCGCTGCTCGCCCCAGGTCCATGGCGCGAGCCGGGACGTATTGGCCTATGCGAAGCGGACCCTTGAAACGGAAATAAACAGCGCCACGGGCAATCCCCTAATTTTTTCGGACACCGGCGAGTTTCTGGTGGGAGGGAATTTTCACGGTCAACCGGTTGCCATGGCAATGGATGCGCTGGGCATGGCGGTTGCGGAGTGGGCGAATATTTCGGAGCGCCGGATCGAGCGACTGGTCAATCCGCAGCTCAGCGGATTGCCCGCGTTTCTGATATCGGACGGCGGTCTTCATTCCGGCATGATGATCGCCCAATACACGGCAGCGGCCCTGGTGTCCGAAAACAAGGTGCTGGCGCATCCGGCCTGTGTGGATTCCATTCCGACCTCGGCCAACAAGGAAGATCATGTGTCCATGGGCGCTTTTTCGGCCGGAAAATGTCGCCGGATGGTACAAAATGCCCAAACCGTCATCGCCATCGAGCTGTTGTGCGGCGCTCAGGCCATGGATTTATTTACGAATCTGAAGCCGGGCGAGGGCACGCTGGCTGCTTACAAGGCGGTTCGGGCCGAGGTCACGCATTTGACCAAAGACCGTATTCTTGCCAAAGATATTGACAACATCGGTGCGTTGATGCGCAGCGGACGGTTGGTGGCGGCCGTTGAGAACGCGGTCGGGGTGTTGTATTGAGAAATTAACCCACCGATACAAAACGAGTTCGTTTGTTTGCGGAACGGCGGGACAGAAAAGCACCTTAAGGAGATGCGATGATGCGCAGGGTGGTTCGTTGGACAGTGGTGATCTTGATCGTTGCGGGACTCGGTTATCTCGGTTGGCGCCAGACCCGGCCCAAGCCCATCGACGTAATTGTCAAACCGGTCGTTCGGGGGACGGTGGAAAAAACCGTGGCCAATACCCGCGCAGGCACCGTGAAAGCGTGCAGAAGGGCGCGCCTGACCCCCAGCATCGGCGGTCAGATTTCGAAATTGCCTGTAAAAGAGGGCGATAAGGTAACCGCCGGGCAATTGCTGCTCGAAGTCTGGAATGAGGACTTATCCGCGCAACTGGAATTGGCGCAGCGAGAGGCAACCGCAGCCGAAGCAACGGCGAAAGCCACATGCCTCAATGCTGAAGTCGCGCAACGGAATGCCGATCGCGCCCAAAAACTGCTGCCCTCAAGGACCGTGTCCGAAGAAAACGCCGATCGCGCCGTTACTCAGGCCAAAGCCCTTCGCGCGCAGTGTGAATCGGCACGGGCTTCTGTAGCCATGAGCAATGCCCGTATCGATGTTGCCAAGGCGACCCTGAACAGAACCCGCCTTTATGCGCCGTTTGACGGTGTGGTGGCGGAAATCACAGGGGAGTTGAACGAATACGTCACGCCCTCGCCGGTCGGCGTGCCCACGCTGCCCACGGTGGATCTGATCGAAAATAACTGCTTTTATGTGACGGCGCCCATTGACGAAGTGGATGCCGCGGGCGTTCAAGTCGGCATGCCCACCCGCATCACGCTGGATGCCTTTAAGGACAAACGCTTTGAGGGCCACGTGCGCCGTATTGCCCCTTATGTGCTGGATCTGGAAAAACAGGCCAGGACCGTGGACGTGGAGGCATCCTTTTTAACCCCTGAGGATATCTCGCACCTTCTGGCGGGTTACAGCGCGGATGTCGAAATTATTCTGGCGGTTAAAAAAGACACCTTACGGATTCCCACCGAAGCGATTCTGGACGGTAAAAAGGTGTTCGTTTTTGTCCCGGCTGAGAAAATCATTCGGGAAGTCGCCGTAAAAACCGGTTTATCCAATTGGGCCTTTACGGAGATTCTCTCAGGTCTTCGGGAGGGTCAATCCGTTGTCGTCAATGTGGATCGGCAGGGCATTAAAGACGGCGTAGCCGCAGCGCTTTCACAGGAGGCGACCCCGTGATTCGGCTCTCAACGGTTCAAAGAGAATTTCAGGTCGGCGATGAGACCGTGCATGCCTTGCGGGAGGTGAACTTAAGCGTTGAGGCCGGTGAGTATGTCGCGATCATGGGGCCCTCCGGGTCCGGCAAATCCACGTTGCTGAACATGATCGGCCTACTCGATCGGCCGGACAGCGGCACCTATCTGTTGGACGATCTGAATACGACATCGCTCACGGATAAGAACCTGGCCGACCTTCGCTGCCATAAAATCGGCTTTGTCTTTCAGTTTTTTCACCTCGTGCCGCGAATGACGGCGGGTGAAAATATCGAACTGCCCATGGTGCTTGCCGGCATGGATGCAAAGGAGCGGAAAAAGCGCGTTGGCGAGGCACTGGAAGCCTTCGGGCTGACCCACCGTGCCCAGCACCGGCCGGATCAGCTCTCGGGCGGCCAGCGCCAGCGGGTGGCCATTGCCAGGGCGACCATCATGCGGCCCCGCCTGCTGCTGGCCGATGAGCCCACGGGAAACCTGGATCGGGCGTCCGGCCAGGATGTCATCGATATTCTTGAATCGCTTAACCGGGAGGGAATCACCCTGCTCATGGTGACCCATGATCCGGCATTGGGCCATCGGGCGAAACGGCAAATTCTGATGGATGACGGTCGAATCACAACCGATAGCCTGACCGGTGCGGCAGGTCACCCTCCCCCATGAAACCAAACGATATCTTCCGATTTGTCTTTCGCGCCGCGGCCGGGTACCCGACCCGAACCCTGCTGATGCTCCTTGCCATGGCCATCGGCGTGGGCTCCGTGGTGCTTCTTTCCACCTTGGGTGAAGGGGCGCGCCGGTATGTGATCAATGAATTTTCCTCCCTGGGAACGCATCTGATCATTATCTTGCCGGGTCGCTCAGAAACGGTCGGCGGCCCGCCGCCGCTGCTGGGAATTACGCCCAGGGATCTGACCCTGGTGGACGCAATGGCCTTGCAGCGCTCTTCGCTTATTCGATATGTGGCGCCGGTTGTGATGGGGGCCGCCCCCGTCGCCTGGAGCGGACGGGACCGGGAGGTCACGATTCTGGGCTCGACCCCGGCTTTATCGGACATTCGCCAAATTTCCATGGCGCAAGGGCGTTTTTTGCCGACCGGAGACCCGACACGGGGCGAGTCCGTTTGCGTGCTGGGGTATAAAATCAAGCAGGAATTGTTCGGAAACAACACCCCGCTGGGCGAGCGCATTCGTATCGGAGACCGGCGGTTTCAGGTGACTGGCGTGATGGCCAAAAAAGGGGAAGCCGTAGGGCTTGATATGGGGGATATAGTGGTGATCCCAGTGGCATCGGCGCAAGCCCTTTTCAATACGGAGGGATTATTTCGCATCACGGTTCAGGCCAAGAATCGGGACGCCATCGAGCCTGCCAAGGAAGCGATCAAAAAAATCATTCGGGAACGCCACGACGGCGAAGACGATATCACGGTGATCACTCAGGATGCCGTCTTGTCGACCTTTGATAGAATTTTTACCGCCCTGACCCTGACGGTTGCCGGCATCGCCGCCATCAGCCTCGGGGTGGCCGGCATTTTGATCATGAATGTCATGCTTATTGCGGTTTCCCAACGGACGGCGGAAGTCGGGCTGCTAAAGGCGCTCGGCGCTCCGAACGGCCGTGTCATGGTCATTTTTCTGGCGGAATCGGCGATTCTTTCGGTAATCGGTGCGTTTTTCGGGCTCTTGCTGGCCGGCGCCGGAAAGTGGGCGCTCGTGAAAATTTTTCCGGCCTTCCCGCTCTCCGTGCCGCTCTGGGCGCTGGGCGCGGCCGTGGGTGTTGCCATCGTCACCGGTCTTATTTTCGGTGTCTTGCCGGCTCGGCGTGCGGCGGCCCTGGATCCGGTGTTATCGCTTTCAAGAAGGTGATTCGGCTGACAAAATGCGTTTTCAGGATGTCATCAAAATTTCCTTAAGTTCGCTGACGGATCAGCGAATGCGAAGTTTTCTCACGATTCTCGGGATTTCGGTCGGGATTGCCTCGGTCGTGCTGCTGACATCGATCGGAGAAGGGGTGCATCGGTTCGTGCTCTCCGAGTTTACGCAGTTCGGCACCAATCTGATCGGCATTAACCCGGGCAAAGCGACCACCACGGGCATGTCCGGCGCCTTGATCAACAACATTCGGCCGTTAAGCATTGCCGATGAGGTGGCGATCAAACGCATCCCCGGTGTTATCGATACGGTATCGGTGGTTCAGGGCAATGCGGCCGTGGAGTTTGAAAAGCGGCGCAGGCGCACCTTTGTTTTCGGCGTGGGGTCGTCCGCCACGCTTGTATGGCAATTTAATATCGCAAAGGGGCGTTTCCTGCCGGCGGATGATCAATGGGCGGCCAGGGCCTTTGTCGTGCTGGGAAGTAAAGTTCAGGATGAGCTCTTTCGGGGCGCGGGTGCGCTGGGCCGGTTCGTAAGAATCGGCGGAGAGCGCTACCGGGTGATCGGCGTGATGGAATCCAAGGGCCAGATGCTCGGTTTTGACCTGGATGACGCCGTCTACATTCCCACGGCCAGGGCCATGAGCCTTTTTAATGTGGAAAGCCTGATGGAAATCGACATTCTGTATCAGGCGGGCATCGCTTCCGAAACCATCGCCAAAAGAGTTAAAAAACTGCTCAAGGACCGGCACGGTTCGGAAGACTTTACCGTAACCACGCAAGAGCAGATGCTTGAGGTGCTGGGGTCCATTTTGGGTGTCCTCACATTGGCGGTTGGCGCGTTGGGAGCCATATCACTTCTGGTGGGCGGTGTGGGGATTTTAACCATCATGACCATCGCAGTGCATGAACGAACCAGCGAAATCGGCCTGCTTCGGGCCATCGGCGCGGGAAAAAACCAAATTCTTTATCTATTTATCGGCGAGGCGGTGGTGCTGGCAGGCATCGGCGGCCTGGCGGGCCTGATCATGGGGGCCGGCGGCGCCTGGCTTTTAGAACTGTTCGTCCCCGCGCTTCCCACGCACACCCCCTGGATCTATGCGCTTTATGCCGAAGGGCTTTCAGCCGCTATCGGGCTTATGGCAGGTGTGTTGCCCGCAAGACGTGCAGCCGGGCTGGACCCGGTGGAAGCGCTTCGGGCGGAGTGAGATACCCTTCGATGCAACGCCGTAAGAAGCTTGCCCGGCGGGCAACCTGCCCGATTTCCGGTATGAAACAGTCATGAAAGGTATTGTAGTTAGTGACCTTACAACAATTTAACACGCTGATTATACATATATAAGTAAGTAGACAGAGATTAAGAACGACATTGGTTCGTCTATGATGAGAAAGAATTATTTATAAATGTTCACATCAGTTATTTTCGGTCTAACATGCTGATATATCGACCAGTTGCTTGATAAAAAGATCGATTCATCCCTTGACAATCGCTTCCGATAGCACTATCAAGTAAAAGTATTTGCCCAATTAACCCTTAATCCGATTCTTCACCAGCTCAACTTAAAGCAACATTTCAATGTAAGGACCTTTGCCGTTCAAAAGTAATCTTATTCAAGGAGGAAAAAATGAGAAGTGTAAGATCAGTTATGGCCATTTTTTTGGTCGTTTTGTTCCAATTGGCAGCAACTAACGCGGATGCGCAAGTCAAAGCGGGCTCTGTCAGCCTTTCTCCGGTTGTCGGAGGCTATATGTTTGAGGGAAATCAAGATATTGAAGATGATTTCACCTACGGGATCAACCTGGGGTATCACTTTACCGAAAACTGGGCCGCAGAGGCCGCCTTCAATTTTGCAGCCACGAAATTTGATGACGATTTGAACGAAGATCTGAACGTTTATCTCTATCGTCTGGACGCGCTGTATCACTTTAGGCCCACAGAAAAACTGGTCCCTTTTGTTGCATTCGGTGTCGGCGGTTTTACATTTGACCCCGATGGCAGCAGCAGTGACAAGGACTTTGCAGCCGACTACGGGGCGGGCATCAAATATTTTTTGAATGAAGCCGTCGCTCTGAGATTGGATGTGCGTCATGTTCTGGATTTCGACGGGGGCGATAGATACAACAATCTCCTTTACACCGCGGGTGTGAGTTTTCAATTCGGCGGCAAGACGCCAATGGCCGCTGTTGAGCCCCCGCCACCAGCGCCTGCGCCTGCGCCTCCTGTTGTAGAGGCTGATAGTGACGGAGACGGTGTTGTTGACAGCAAGGACAAATGCCCGGACACCCCAAGGGGGGTAAAAGTGGATAGTTTTGGCTGCCCATTGGACAGCGATGGCGACGGTGTTCCCGATTATCTGGACAAATGCCCCAATACGCCAAAGGGTGTGAAGGTCAATGAGGCCGGATGCTGGGTGTGTAAAGGCCTTAATTTCGATTTTAATAAATCGGATATCAAGCCCATGTATTATCCGTGTCTGGATGAAACGGTGGATTATCTGAACAGCCAGCCGGCCATGAATGTAGAAGTTCAAGGACATACGGACAATATCGGATCCCAGAAATACAATCAGAAGCTTTCTGAAGAAAGAGCCATGTCGGTAATGAATTACCTGGTCTCCAAAGGCATTGCAAAAGAACGGCTTTCCATTAAGGGCTTTGGTTTTTCCAATCCGGTTGATACCAATAATACGGAAGAAGGCAGAGCCAAAAACAGAAGGGTTCAATTTAATCCGACCAACTAAGCTTATAACCGGCCAAAAGGGAAGGGAACAGATTGCGGGGTTCATCAGGGTTTCCTGCGCATCTTTTTAAACAGGCGATGTGAAACGATGAGGTTATTTTGGGGAGGTTATTTTGGGTAAAGTTGCAGACAATAACATGACCCCGCAACAGAGATCATGACGGGAAAGTTTTATTCCCCGGCGACGGAATGAAAGTGGAAAGCGATTCAATAACAAACTGACCGCAGCCCTGCGGTGTTTGCGGCAGGGGCAAAACGGAATAGATGGAACCGGGCCTTCTTTTTAGAGGGTCCGGTTTTTTATATGTCGGGCATCGAATAGGAAAAAGCTATTCGCCCTGAATTTTTTCCAGATCATGGGCCAGCCTCAGAATGCCTTCAAAATCGAAATCGTCTGCCAATTGAGTGATGCTGCCCAGATAGGGAGCAAAGTTCTTTGAGCGTGCGGCCATCTCTTGGGCAATTACTGTCAGCCCTGACACATCCCCCATTTCGGCGGCTTCACGCAAGCGCCCGGCGGCCTCTTTGGCCAGATCCGGCGGCAGTTTTCCTGTCGATTCAAGCGATGGCATGGGGGTTGGCTTTACTGTAAATGATCCCAGACTGTTGGCGGATCGCAACGCCTGGTTCATCAGCGTTTCGAAGGTGACAAGGGCTTGGGTGACGGCATCCGGGGAAGGTGGATCCTTTTTGTCCGCCTGTTTGACCAGTTTTTCCAGGTTCGTGGCTGCGGCGTGAAGTTGAAGCGCCGCCAGGTTGCCTGCCAATCCTTTAATGTCGTGTATCATTCGATGGGCATTATCGTAATCCCGGTTATTCAGTGCATTCCGGATGTCACCGGCCTTTTGCGTATACTTGGCCGCAAAACTCATCAAGAGCTTAAGGTAAAGGGCTTTATTCCCCTGCAGGCGTTGCAACCCGTTTGAAAGATCAAATCCATCCAGAGAAGCTGGAAACGGCTGCCCCTCAGTGGATGTCGGGGCGAAATCGTCATGGATGTTGGCGGCTGGCTTCTGCGGAATTGCTTTCGGTGCTTGTTTGCTCCTACCGGGGCGGGGAGCGGCTGTAATCCATTTATTCAGGATTGTGTAGAGTTGCGATGGATTGATGGGTTTGGTAACATGATCGTTCATTCCGGCTTCGATACTCTTTTCATGGTCGCCCGCCATCGCATGCGCGGTCATGGCGATGATGGGCAGATCCTTGAACCGTGTATCTCGGCGGATGATTCGGGTGGCTGTGTAGCCGTCCATTACCGGCATCTGAACATCCATCAGCAGGGCATCGAAGTGATTCTCCCGCACCATATCCACGGCCTCTTGGCCGTTGTTGGCCAGGGACACGATAACCCCCGCAGCGGCAAGGATTTCCATCTCGACCTGCTGGTTGATCTCGCTGTCTTCAACAATCAGGACCCGGGCGCCTTCAAGCGCCTTTAGTGTTTCTGACGTCTGTTCTTTTTCATCAACCGGTTGCAGTGCCTTCGAGGTATCCTTGGCTAAGGTGTTCATGATGGTATCGAACATCACCGATGGGCTTATCGGTTTGATCAGGAAACTATCGAGTCCGGCCGCCTTGGCTTTCCACATGATTTCTTCTCGTCCATAGGCACTTACCAGAACAATGAGCGGAACCTTGGTCAACCTTGGATTGTACTTGATCCGTTTCGAGGTCTCTATACCGTCGATACCCGACATCTTCCAATCCATCACCACCAGGTCGTAGGGTTGTGCCCCGATGGACTTTTCTATTTCCTGCAAGGCTTCTTCGCCGGAAGCCGCCAGGGTAACTTCGAAGGAGAAAGATTCCAGCATCGATTGAAAAATTTCTTGGGATGTCGGGTTGTCATCCACAACCAGCGCTTTGATGCCTCTCAGGCTGGGCGGTAGAACGTGGTGGCCTTTGCTTGCGTCATGGTCGGTGCTGAAAACGGCGGTAAAAAAGAATGTGCTGCCGACCCCAAGCGTGCTCTCCACCCAGATTTTGCCGCCCATCATCGCCACGAGTCGTTGACAGATGCTAAGACCCAACCCGGTGCCGCCATACTTGCGGGTGATAGAGGTGTCTGCCTGGCTGAAAGGCGTGAATAATTGCGCCATATGTTCCTTTGTCATACCGATGCCCGTATCGGAAACGGCGAATTTGATTACCGCGGTTTTCCCGGTCAGACTGACCAATTCGATAGAAATCACGATTTCGCCACGCTCGGTAAATTTAATGGCGTTGTTGGCCAGGTTGACTAAAATTTGATTTAACCGTAGGGGATCTCCCACCAGATAGCGGGGTACATTGGCTTCGGAGCGGAATAAAACCTCGATCCCTTCTTTTTCCTGAGCCTTGATCGTAATCTGAGTGGCCAGGTTGTCCAGGACTTCATCCAGATTGAAGCTGATAGACTCCATGCTCAGTTTTCCGGCCTCGATCTTGGAGAAATCCAAAATGTCGTTGATGACGCCCATAAGAGCGTTGGAAGAAATTTGAATCTTGTTGAGGTAGTCTCTTTGTTTCGGTGTTAAGTCCGTCTTGAGTGCCAGATGTATCATCCCCAGGACAGCGTTCATGGGGGTGCGGATCTCGTGGCTCATGTTCGCCAGAAAATCACTTTTTGCCCGGGTAGCATTCTCTGCCTTGTTCCGGGCGATGATGAGTTCCTTTTCCATATTTTTGAGATGGGTGATATCCGCAATCATGGCAAAAGAGCCTGTTTTTATTCCATTTTTATTATAAAGCGGGGTTGCGTGAAACAGGCATGACACCTTTGAACCATCCGGCCGGCTGAGGGCGAGCTCATAGATGCTGGTTTCACCGAGAGCCCTGCGTTTAAACTGCTCCTTCAAGATCGCGGTATTTTCCTGGTCCAGAAATTCAAAGGGCGTCCGGCCCAGAATATCTTCACGTGATCTGCCTAAAAATTTGCACAAAGCGTTATTGAGGTCCACGGTACGCCCGTCATTATTAACCCACCAAAACCCTTCATTCGTCGTCGCCAGAATGGTTTTAAGATGATATTCACTCTCCTGTAAGGCATCCTCGGCTCTTTTTCGGTTGGTGATGTCTCGGAACACCACGATGGCGCCGATAATTGTATTGCCTTTACGCTGAGGCACGCTGGTGTAGGAAATATCAAAAAACGAACCGTCCTTGCGCCAAAACACCTCGTCCCTGCGAAAGCTGGTTATTCCCTGCGTATAGGCAAAATAAATCGGGCATTCCTTCTGCAGGTGCGGTGAGCCGTCAGCATTCGAATGGTGGAATAAGTCGTGCATGGAGTGGCCGAATATTTCGTCGAAGGAATACCCGAGCATTTTTAGCGCGGCTTCATTGGCATAGGTGCAGTGGCCTTTCACATCTGTTCCGATAATCCCTTCTGCCACCGATTGCAGGATAAGTCGGCTGTATTGCTCGGAATGCTCGAGTGCCTCAGTTCTATCCGCCACCAGTTTTTCCAGATGCGCCTTATAACGCATCAATTCCGTTTTGGCCTGTTTCGAGTTTTCCTGACTGAGTTTGCAGGTAGTTTCAGCTGTTGTGGCTTTGATCCGCTCAAGGCTTAGAGATGCTACGAGGCGGGTGAAACCTGTCAGAAACCCGAGAATAGCGGGCAGTTTTTCTTGAGGGACGATCGGCACTTCATCGAGCGCCTTCAAGTAATCCGCCGTATCGAAGCCGAATTCCAGAGCCTGCTTTTTAAAATAGGTGTTGTCAGGTTTGGCCAGGAGAAACTGTCCCACAAAAACATTGGCCACATGCTCCCCTTTGATGATGATCGGCGAAGCGGCGTCGGTTAAGCCGTTCTTGCAGTGGTAAATCGAAAATTGCTTGCCTTCTTTCAGCGTTGCAGAGAGCTTGGTATCACTTTCGATACAGCGCGCGCGCGTTCGCTTGTCAACCCGGTGGAAAGCGGTACAAATGCGCTGCCAGTGAGCGCAAACAAGGATATTCCCCTCAAGATCTATTATTGCTGCGGCAATCCCGACCGCGTTGCAAAAGTCATTCAGGATCGGGTTCAGTTGTTCAATATCGAGCAGCTCTGTTAAGGAAACATCGTTGATTTTGACAGGAACCGAGCCATCTTTGGCCTCCTGCTTCCTTGCAGCCGTCTTGCTTGTTTTCGTTTTCTTGGTTGGTTTCAAGGCCGCATCCTATTCCTTTCCGCCGAACTGATCCCGGCATTTTCATGCAAAGGGTTTCCCGTGAATCACGCTTCTTGAAGGATACTTCAAGAGTATTGGTGCTCATTCGGCGACGATCATCAACATCGCTTGGTCGTCGTCTGCCGGGCGACCCCCCGCGAATTGTGACAGGTCATCGACAATCCCTTTGAGGACGGCTGCCGGGTCCTCGGAGACGGCAGCCCCGAATTGGTGTAACAGGCGGTTTGTTCCGTAGAGCTCCTGTGTCTCGCTGACGCGATCGGTGATACCATCCGTATAAAATAGCAGACGGTCGCCGGGTTGAAGCGCGACCTCGGTAACCGGAACATTATCGGAATAAGATTTAAATCCCAGCAGAAATACGCCGTCACAGGGTATTTCAGTCGTTTTTTTCTCGGAAGGTCTGTAGAGAATAGGAAGTGGATGACCGGCGCGAGCGATTTTCAGTTTTCTGCAACGCGGGTCGTAAACAGCGTAGATTGCTGAGACAAAGCTTTCCATGTTCACTTTACAAAGGTTTTCGTTGATGCAGGAGAGCAACTGATCCGGGTTGGTATGGCAGGTCGGGCATGAACGAAACAGGGCACAGGTTATGGCCATCATGACTGTCGCCGGCGCGCTATGGCCTTCCACATCAGCCATCAGAATGGCCAGCAGGCCGTTCGGCAGTTTCAGAACGTCGTAGTAATCACCGCCTGTATAGCGGCAGGGTTCATAGTGCACTGCAAGTTTTAACCCATCGACTTGCGGCAGGTGCTCAGGCAAAAGGTTTCGTTGGAGTTGCGATACGATCTGCAATTCATGCTCCAGTTCATCTTTTTGCCGTTGCACTTCGCGGCTCAGGCGTTGGATAGTCAGATGGGTGTTCACACGGGCGATTATTTCCTCAGGCTGGAAGGGCTTGGCCACATAGTCCACTGCACCAAGTTGCAGCCCATGCACCTTATCGCCTGTTTCATCAAGCGCGGAAAGGAAAATCACAGGTATTTTCTGCGTGTCCGGATTCTCTTTCAACTGTCGGCACACCTCAAATCCGTTGATTCCCGGCATCATGATATCCAGCAAAATGAGATCCGGGCGCGCTTTTTGCGCAATCGCCAAGGCCGCCTTGCCGTTTTTGGCAACCAAAAGCTTGCATCCGAGCCTCTCCAGTGTATGAATAAGCACCTGAAGGTTGGCCGGCTGATCGTCAACCAAGAGGATGGATTCCTTGATTTTATCCATTTTTCCCCGTCTTACTTTCCTGTTACGTAAGTCTCAGTTGTTGGCCCACTTGCGGTCACCGGTCAACCCATCATGGTCTAAACGGCATGGTACAACAACCCCCAATTCAAATATTTTCGCTCCGATACACAGTGTGATAAAAACGGGCCGACAAATCCGGCAAGCACTGTTTTTTATATTTTATATTCAAGTTGTTAGGTGCGTTTATGCTTTGATCGGCATAGTCTAACACAGATGAGGAGCCGTTCTCAAGGATCGTTTGGCCTGTTACGGATCCTGAAAGTTCCATACGAAGCGCCTTCGACGGTTATGCGCCGGCATCTGACAACTTCAAATAAGCGGTTTCAGTGGTTTTTTGAAGCAAAAAGGTGATATAATTTTTTTGGTTTTGGATTATATCGTTACCTCGAACCCCCTCGTCTCTTTGTTGTTGATAATGATGAGGGGCGTGACGCTATACGGGAACCAAAGCGGAAAAAGGTTTTGATCAATGATGAACGGCAAGGGTTCTCTTCGGGGTTGATACCCCCTGTTTCCCCCGATTAGGACTATCGCATGCGGGACGATACTATGACCATGAAACAATTCCATCGCAAAAGATACATACGGTTCAAATGGTGGCAGTACGGTCGGTGGTTTACCGTTATTATTTTCGCCATCTTTTGTTTGGGCTTTGCTGCGGGATTTTTCATCAGCCAACGGTGGGCTGAGGAGGATAAGGCGGCCCTGATTCGTGAAAATGCAGCACTGCGCCAAGCAGTGTTGTTTTTTTAAGCAATCAACCGCGGTTCTGAGTGGTGACCGGGTTTTTGGCCCCCTTATCAGATCGTTTGCCTGTCCGGGGTTCTTGACATTGCCTTATAAATCGGGAAAGCAGGAAAGCCGCCGGACAAAAACTATTTGACTTCATAGCACAGCTTGTTGTAGTGAGATCTCTTAATTTCGGCTGAAGCCGATCGTACGAGAGCAAAGTCCACGGATACCCTATTCCCTGTTGATGGTTGACAGGGAGTGGATCATAAATAGCAAAAAAAGGCCACGAAGGTTCATACACCCGAAAGGGGATGACCCTTTGTGGCTTTTTTTGTTTGTTAGGGGGAACGCACCATAAAGAAACGTCCGTTGATCCAGCAGGCAATGGTTTCGTTTAATAAAGGAGGGTTGGTTCGAATGAAGGAGATTCTATGGTTGTCATGTTTGCTTCTGGTCTGTACGCATGCAATGCCCGTAATGGCGCAGAACACGATACCGGAAGACTCAGCGGAACAAATCACCCAAGCCGGCGGCGTTAAAAGCCTTGAAGACCGTGTTTCAAATTTAGAAAAAGCGATCAGCCCCGCGGTTACGGGGGATAACTGGTTCGACCGCGTTCAAATCAGTGGTCTTGTTGAAGTGGAAGCGGGGTATGAAAAAATTGATTTTACGGATTCGGCCGCTGAGGATGAGGGCACCGGCGACGTAGACCTGGCTACGGTGGAACTCGCGGTGGACGCCAAAATCTCAGATCATATCGAGGGGCATGTGTTGTTCAAATATGAGGAGGAAGATGTCTTCGTGGATGAAGGTTTCATTACCCTGAATGGCACAGAGGCGTTTCCCGCCTATCTGATCGCCGGCCGGCAATACATTCCTTTCGGTAACTTCGAAACGCATTTTGTGACCGATCCGAACCCATTGATTCTGGGTGAGACCAACGAGGGGGCCGTGGTGGCCGGGTACCGCATCGGCGGTGAAATGATCGATATCTGCGTGGGTGCATTCAACGGTGAAATTGATGAAAGCGGCGATGACGACAGGATCGATAGCTTTGTCGCCGCCATTTCCGCCCGGCCTATCGAATCTCTAACGGTTGGCGCCTCCTACATTTCGAATCTGGCCTCGTCGGATAATTTATCCGAATCGGTTGCGGTCGATGCTGTCAATGACCTTGTCGGCGGCTGGAGCGCATTTGTTGTATTTGAGTTGCTGGCGCGTTTTAAGATCATCGGGGAGTACGTTGCCGCTCTCGATGATTTCGATGCCGGAGAATTATATGACGCGGCTGATACGACGGCGCGAAAGCCCTCTGCCTGGCATGTGGAATTGGGTTTTTCGATTGTCGAAAACATTGAAGTGGCGGCCCGTTATGGCGGATCGAAAGACGGCGGCGCGGAATTTTTGCCGGAAACCCAGTATGGTGCGGTCGCGAATTGGGGGTTCTTTAAAAACACCCATCTTGCCCTTGAATATTTGCGAGGAGAATTCGAAGAGGATGCTCAGGAGACGGATTCTTTTATCGCGCAGCTTGCAATTGAGTTTTAGCAACGAACGATCATTTCCAAATAAATTGAACCACAACCCCGATTAATGATAGAGGAGGCAGGTATGAAGCACTCAAAAAATCCCATTTTATTCGTCGTGATCATAACGGTTATATGGTTGGCTGCCAATCAGGCGTCGGCTCATTTTGGCACGATCACACCCGCTGATGACATCGTGACCCAGGAGGACACCAAAACCTTGACCCTTCAGGTCAAGTTCATTCATCCCCTGGAGGGCCATTACATGGAGATGGTCAGGCCCGAACAGTTCGGCGTGGTTCATGACGGCAAAAAGGCCGATTTGCTGGGCACGCTTCAGACTGCCAAAGGGAACGGCCCAGACCAGAAAGAAAAATTTACCTTTTGGACGACTGATTTCCAGATTCGCAGGCCCGGAGACTATACCTTCTATGTGAAACCCACGCCTTATTGGGAACCTGCCGAGGACGTCTTTATCATTCATTATACCAAGGTCTGTGTGAATGCGCTGGGGCTGGAGGAAGGATGGGATATGCCGGTGGGGTTGGAAACGGAGATCATTCCGTTTACCCGGCCATACGGGTTATGGACCGGGAATCTGTTCACCGGACAGGTACTGCTTAAGGGCAAGCCGGTTCCCTTTGCCGAGGTCGAGATCGAGTATCTGAACGCATCCCCTGAAAATGTCAGCGCTGTTGTTCCGCCGGCGGATCCTTATGTGACGCAAGTGGTCAAGGCCGATGTCAATGGCGTTTTCAGCTATGCCATGCCAAGGGCCGGCTGGTGGGGGTTTGCGGCCCTATCCGAAGCCGATTGGAAGCTGAAGCACGATGGACAGGAAAAGGGCGTTGAGATCGGTGCCGTCTATTGGGTGCATACCCGGGATATGAAATAGCGACGGCCGGTTTTTAAATCCCTTTATTTGGCGCCCTGCACTTGATGTGTGGGGTGCTCATGTTCTGAGCCGCCAATGGATTTAAGGTTTAAGGAGGGTGTGATGAAGCGTTTAACTTATCTTCTTGTTTCGGCGGTTATGCTGCTGGTGGCCGATGGCATCGCGCTGGCGCACAAGGTGAACCTTTTTGCCTACGCTGAAGGTGGGAAGGTTTACACCGAGAGCTACTTTCCGGATGGAAAACCGGTGGAAAGCGGCAAAGTGCTGGTTTATGACAGCCGGGACAATCTGCTCCTGGAAGGTGCGACCGATAAAGAGGGGCTGTTCGGGTTTGCCATTCCGAAAGTCGATGATTTGAATATAGTGATTGAAGCGGGTATGGGACACAAAAACAGCTTTAAACTGAAAAAAGCCGAAGTGGAGGCCGGGAAATGACAACGATTCAAAGAGGTATTATCATCGGCGGGTTGTGCCTCTTTCTAGTGGTTCCCCCGAGTTTCCTTTTGGCGCAAAGTCCGCCGGATGAGGACTCGCAAGCGGTCATGACGCTAATAAAGGCGCAAAACAGCAAGTTGTCCGGCGAATTGCGGCGTATTCAGCGGGAAATCGCGGCGTTGCGATCAGACCTTAATAAACCGGGAATCAAAGACGTTTTTGCGGGCCTCGGTTATATTTTCGGCCTGTTCGGAGTGGCTGCTTTTGTTGCCGCGCGCCGAAAGGGGCAGGGACCGGAAGGTTAACATCAGACCGGTTCAGCCGCGGTTGCGACTGAACCGGTTAAACCGATGGCACTTTTTAGCTACCGGCGGATTTTAATGACAATAAAGCCGGCATTTTGCCTGCGGACAAACATGCTGATTTCCTTGCTCGACTCGGCAGCGGTCAGGGCATCTTCGTAGTCTTTCTGGGTTTTTATTTCACGGTGGTTGATTTCCTTGATCACATCACCTACCTGCAAACCGGCTTGCATCGCCTTGCTGTCCGGCGAAATCTGCGTAATAATAACGCCTTCATTTTCGGGCAATTGATAGCGACTCACCATTTCCGGTGTGATTTCCGTTACGCGGAGGCCTAAATCATCATCCGTTTTATCCATGGATGACTGGGCACTGGCCTTTTGATCTTCTCTTTTGGCGATATGCACCTTAATCATTTTTTCCTTCCCGCCCCTGATCACCTTGACCGCAGCGGTTTCACCTACGGGAATTTCCGCGATGGTTCGGGTCAGATCGCGGACGGATTCAATGGGTTTTCCGTTAACTTCGCTGATAACGTCCTTGGCCTTGATACCCGCTTTATCGGCCGGATCTCCTTTGATGACTTCGAGCACCAGCGCCCCCTTTTTATCCTTGACGTTGTAATATTCCCGAAGCTCTTCCGTAAGATCCTGTATTTGAACCCCAAGCCAGCCCCGAACCACTTCGCCATGTTGTTTTAACTGGTCAATAATACCTTTCGCCATGTTGACCGGGATGGCAAAACCGATACCTTGCCCACTGGCGATAATGGCGGTGTTGATACCGACCACCTCTCCGTTCATGTTCAGTAATGGCCCACCGCTGTTCCCCGGGTTGATGGATGCATCCGTCTGAAGAAAATCGTCATACGGTCCGGAGCCGATGACCCGGCCCTTGGCGCTGATGATGCCCGCTGTAACCGTTTGTTCCAGCCCGAAGGGGCTGCCGATGGCGACGACCCACTCTCCGACGTTCAGGTGGTCGGAATTCCCCAGCGGAAGGTTGGGGAGAGAATCACCGGATTTTATTTTGATGAGCGCCAGATCCGTATTGGAATCCCTTCCCTCGATAGTGGCATCATATTCTTTTCCATCCTTCAATATGACACGGATTTCGTCGGCATCCTCTACCACATGATTGTTGGTGACGATATACCCGTCGGAGCTGACGATGAATCCGGAGCCGAGACTTCTTTGCTTGTATTCCTGCTGTTGCTGCGGGCCGAAGAAGCGCTCAAAAAATTCTTTGCGAGGGTCGTTATCTCCCCATGGCCCCGGGGAAAAGTGGCGAAACACCCGGCCGCCGCCTTTCATGGTTTTGACGGTTCGAATGTTAACCACGGCGGGGGACGCCTTTTCCGCCAGGTCCTTAAAGCTTAGCGGTGTGTTCGCCCCGTCGTTCCAGGCGGCCCGGGCCGGTCCATAAAATGTAAGAATAAAAAACGCCATCAGAGTAACGGTCAGAATCGGCAGCATCGTTGCTCGGTGTAAAATTACTTGCCGGCTCACAGCTTTTGTTCTTGTCATGAGACACCCCTTTCACCTTGGTAGAAAGTCTTAACTCTATTTCACCGGGCGGTAACTTATCTGCCCATCCTTTGACCGCCCATCATAGGACAGTCGCCGCTCATTTGTTTCGGCCCCTTATCCATATGGCGCTTCATCCTCCCGTCCATGCAACCCATTGCGGCAGTCGGGGATATTTTCTTGATTTCAAGAAAATGCACAATGCGTTTTTGATCCAGTTGCGCTTCAAGGGTGGATAATTCCTTTTGCAGCGCAAGAGCGTTGTCTCCGTTCGGTGCGGCCTTGGCCAATTCACTCTTTACGGCAAGATGTTTTGATTTTATGTCCATGCGCAAACTTTCCGTGTCCTTAAAAAAACGTTCACACACGGCTTGAATTTTTTCCATTTCTTCCTTACTGAGATTTTGTCCGCATGGCATGCCGGATGCTTTATCGGCAGGCCCGCCCTTACCGTGAGGAGAGCCGCCATGGTGATACCCCATGGCGCCGGCCTTTGGCGCGTCCGTTACGGACTCCTCCGCTGCAAATGCCCAGGTACTGAACGCCACCGTCAATACGAGTGACGCAACCATTACGATTTTTCTTCCGGTTAAGTGCAACATGTGATTTCTCCTTAGTTGTATGTATATTAACGAATGCTGATAGTGCGGATTCTCATGATGTTTCAGTTTTATGGGTGAAGGGATGCCTCTTCATTTTACCTGTTTTCTCCCAATCCGCAACTGCTGATATATTTCTTGAGACAGCAATTGCCGTGCCATGGACTGTCTTGGTGTGGCCTTCGTAATATCAACAGCCTGAAATCATGTTGTAAAGAAACATAAGCACCGAGGCCGATTGGTCAAGGGGGCTCGAATGACGGAAAAAAGGCCGGAAAGTGAATGGTTAGAAAGTATCCGATTTTTTCGCTTATTGAGAAGCGACCGGGTAATATATATGCAGGCAGCTTTTGGGGCGAATCTGTCAGTATTTCTGATAATATCCTTATTAGCAGAATTAAATTCTTGACATAAGATAAATAGTTGTCGATAAGACTAAAAAATAAGGGTAATAAAGAATGATTGACGAAATCAGCTTTCAGATTCTAAAGATACTTCAGGAAAAGGCCCGCATTCCGAACGTGGAGGTGGCCCGGCTGGTCGGTATGGCGCCATCGGCGGTTCTCGAGCGTATTCGAAAGCTTGAGAAACAAGGATTCATTGACGGGTATGAGGTTCGGCTCAATCCTGATCTTCTGGGCAGAAGCCTTGTGGCATTTGTCTTCGTTCGGGTCGCGCCCGGGCCGGCTGCGATTTCTTATAGTGAGCGATTTTCGGAAATTCCGGAAGTTCAGGAGGTTCATTATATTGCGGGCCGTGATGGCTTTTTGCTAAAGGTTCGGGTTGCGGATCACCGGACGCTGGCCGCTCTGATTCAAAACCGTATCGGTGCCATGGCGGGAGTTGAGAAGACGCAAACGCATATGGTCCTTGAAACCTTCAAAGAGACCAGCCGCATTCCATTGGACGCGTTGCAGCCCGCGCAGACGTGAAGATAATCGGCGGATGGACAGGCGTGCGGTTGAAACTTGCGCCCGTGGTTTTCCGTCTTTTTTAAATGTAGCATAAGGGAATGAGACGATGATCAAAATCAATGAAAATTATCTGAAGTTGCAGGCATCCTACCTTTTTTCTCAGATTGCCAAACGGGTTTCGGCGTTTCAGGCCGCAAACCCCGAAAAATCGATTATTAAACTCGGCATCGGGGATGTGACCCGGGCCTTGCCGCCCGCCTGTATCGAGGCGTTTCACCGGGCCGTGGATGAAATGGCGGATGACACGCGGTTTCGCGGGTACGGCCCGGAGCAGGGGTACGATTTTCTGCGAGAGAAGATCGCGAAAAACGATTTTCAGGCCTATGGCGCGCACATTGAAGCGGATGAGGTGTTCGTGAGCGACGGCGCCAAATGCGACACCGGCAACTTTCAGGAACTCTTTGCGGCGGATATCAGAATCGCGTTGCCGGATCCGGTTTACCCGGTCTATCTGGATACCAATGTCATGGCCGGCAGAACCGGCCAATTTGAAGACGGCCGCTTTCAGAATCTCATTTACCTGGAAAGCACGGCGGAAAACGGGTTTGTGCCGAAGCTGCCCGATACCCCCGTGGATCTGATCTACCTATGTTTTCCCAACAACCCCACGGGCGCCACGATCAGCCGGGCGGCATTAACGGAATGGGTGGATTATGCGCGGCAACACGAGGCGCTCATCCTTTTTGATGCGGCGTATGAGGCGTTCATCAAAGATGATACCCTGCCGCGCTCCATTTATGAAATTGAAGGGGCGGGGGAGGTGGCCGTGGAGTTTCGAAGCTTCTCCAAAACCGCCGGCTTTACGGGCACCCGGTGCGCCTACACCGTGGTTCCCAAAGCATGCATGGCCTATGATGCAACCGGCGGAAAACACGCGCTTCATGCCATGTGGAACCGCAGGCACAGCACCAAGTTCAACGGTGTCTCCTACCCGGTGCAGCGCGCGGCCGAAGCGGTTTACAGCGAGGAGGGAAAGACGCAAGTAAAGGCGTTGATTCAGTATTATATGAAAAATGCGGCCCTGATTCGCGAAGAGATCGGCGCGCTGGGCTATGATTGCGCCGGTGGCGAAAATTCCCCCTATATCTGGATTGACGGCAAAAGGGATTCCTGGGAATTTTTTGATCTTCTGTTAAACACGGCGGGTGTCGTTTGCACGCCCGGCGTCGGCTTCGGCAAATGTGGACAGGGGTATATCCGCATCAGCGCGTTTAACAGCTTTGAAAATGTTCAGCAGGCCATGGCCCGGATCAAAAGCGCGCTGAAAGGAGAATAATTTTCATGCCCATGTCCAACTCGTTTCAGGACCGTTTGTTCCCCTTGCTGCCGCGGATTGTCTCGCATTTTAAGACACCGTTTCATATCTATGATGAAGCCGGTATTCTGGAGACCGGTGAAAGGCTTCGAAAAGCGTTTTCAGGTGTTGCCGGTTTCCGGGAGTATTATGCCGTCAAAGCGCTGCCGAATCCGAAAATTCTTGACTTGATGAAGCAAATCGGATTCGGGTTTGATTGCAGTTCGATTGCTGAATTGCTGCTCAGTCGAAATACCGGCGCGGTCGGCGAAGATATCATGTTTACTTCCAATAATACCGCCCTGAATGAGTTCGAGGCGGCGGCGGCCGACGGCGGCAGTATCTTGAACTTAGATGATATCAGCCTGGTGCCCAAAGTGCCGAACATGCCGAAGCTGATTTGTTTTCGGTACAATCCCGGGGACCGCCGGACCGGCAATTCCATTATCGGAAATCCCACGGAGGCCAAATACGGGGTCAGCCATGCGCAATTGGTGGATGCCTATCGAGCGGCCCGGGAAAGAGGGGGCGAACGGTTCGGTCTTCACACCATGCTGGCCTCAAACGAACTGAACCACACCTATATGGTTCAGACCGCGCAAATGCTGCTCGAAGAAGTGGAACGCATATCCGCTGCCCTTGGTATTCGGTTCGAGTTCATCAATATCGGTGGCGGACTCGGCATTCCCTATCGGCCGGAGCAAACGCCATTGAATTTAACGGCCATGGGAGCGGAAATCACGGCTTGTTTTCAGGATTTTAAACGTCGCAACGGGTATGCGCCCGCGCTCTATATGGAAAGCGGGCGGTACATGACCGGCCCTCATGGCGCGCTGGTGGTAACAGCCATTAACCGGAAGGAAATTTATCGCACCTATATCGGCGTGGATGCCTGCATGTCCGCCCTGATGAGACCCGCCCTTTATGATGCGTATCACCACATCAGCGTGCTTGGCAAAGAACAGATGCCCAAAACACTCACGGCCGATGTGGTGGGCTCTCTTTGCGAGAATAATGACAAATTCGCCGTGCAAAGAGAGCTTCCCGCGATTGATGACGGAGACATTCTGATCCTTCATGACACCGGCGCCCATGGGCACGCGATGGGATTTAATTACAACGGCCGGCTGCGGCCCAAGGAGTTATTGCTCAGAAAAGACGGATCTGTTGAGCTCATCCGCCGGGCCGAAACGGTTGCGGATCATTTCGCAACGCTTAATTTCGAGCCGAATGTGTTTAATCCGGTTGAAAGTTAACCAACGATCCGCCGAATGGCGCTATCGCTGTTATGCACAAATAATTTGCCATTAGGTATAAACCCCCGGCCGTGCCGGGGGACTCACCAGCGTTTGACATTTACGGGAGCAAATTCAAGACTCCGGCTTTGCCGGAGGTGATTTGACTTTCGGCCCGGGTGTGTTTTATTGCCGTTTTCTTTTCACGATAACATGACAGGTTTGTTGTCCGCAACAAATCGCGCCGTCCATTATCATATTGGAAAGCGGAATCTCCGCAGCCAGCCCGGCTCTTTTGCAAAGTCCATAAAGCCAAGCCGTATGTACATCTCTCCAGTTTTGGCAGACATAATCGTTTTCGATGACATCAAATAACCCCTTATACGATTCATACGGACACGCCAAAATATGAAACTCCAATGCGTCCGCATCATCCTGAATGATGTCGAGCGGCACCAGATAAGCCCGATAAATGCCCTTGATCACTTTCTTTACTTGTACCCACGTATCTTTTTCAGGCGGTAATTTGAGCAACATCTGTACCAGGGGATAGGAATATTCCCCGATAATTTCCCAAAATTTCAATGCGAGCTCATCCATTTTCTGTTTTCCGAACTCTTCCTTCAACACCCGCTGCCAGATGGCATCCATCAAAATACCGGCGGCCATGCCGAAAATGGCTTGCTCCGTCATATTGATATCCGGGAATTGCTCATGCTGACTCATTCGCACGATGTGGTCTTTTTCAGCGGTGTAGTTCTCAAGTGTTAATCTTTCCTTCATTTCTTACTCCTTTCAATGTTAATGAATTTGATTGCCCTGACCCAACAGGTTGTTTTGTGGTTCGGATTTCATTTGTTTGATTCGATCACTTGGTTATGGTTTAATATACAAAAGACGTGCCAACATCGCTTATAAATGCTTAACCTGATAGAAATGCAGTAAATTTATATGTTGTGCGGGTTAGCAGGCCCCCGTTGAAGAAAGCCGCATGTGACCGTTATCCGCCATATGAATGTTCATTACCCAACGCAATGATTTCTAAAATTCGATTTGTATTACGAACAATTCTCGGGTAGGCTTGAATCGGTATGCGGGGGGCTTAAGGGTTTACAGGGGCCGTACCGCTTTGTTTATATGCATTAAATGTCGGCATACCAACAGACATTGTCTTCTTTTTCGAAAAAGCGAAGGTGTTATGATGAATTCCGTACTTCCCGGGTTCTCTCAGGCGCAATGGAAATTCTTGGCTACCGTGGAAGCATTGGGGGGGATAGCGCCAATCGATGCCGTGGTGGAAATGGCCCCTTTGATGCCCAGCGAGCTGCTGGATCTTATTCGCCGTGCGGAACACAACGGCCTTCTTCAAAAAACGGCGAATGATTATTTCGGGCTTGCCCCGGACATTCCCTCCGATGTGCTGTCGAAGCTGCAATCTTTCAATTCACCGGACCGGGTTTCTGAGATATTCGTCCATCTCAAAGACACCGGCTGGCTCTCCCGGTTGAGCCAGCCAGCGATAATCCCCCTGCTGATGAAGGCAAATCGATTCGAAGAGGTTGTCACTATTCGACTGAATTTGACAAAAACCGCGATAGACCATCTGAATATGGAAGACGCCATCGCCAACCTGTCCCAGGTCATCAAATTCCATCTTAAGCACCCCGGCCATTCAGAAATTGAAAAGCGACTGATCGACCATGCGCTCACCGCTTCCAACCTTAGTGCCGCCATGGGGAAAGGGTTTACAGCGGTACAGCCGCTTTTAAGAAAACTGCTTCTGGTTTCCGAATCCTCTGGAGACCGGCGGTCTCACGCAATGATCCTGCTTCACCTGGGAAGACTTTATTATTTATCCTTTATGAATACGGAGTTCTTAAAAGCGTTTTCAGCCGGAAAGCAGATCGTCGATGAGTTGGGCGATGAAGATATTTTGTTCCAATCGGCAGAATTTGTAGGTCTTTATTATTTTGTGCAGGGCGACTTCAAACAAGCCATGATCCACTACGAAAGAGCTTCGGAATGGTCCCGATATACGGAAAACAAAATCATCAACCCATTTGCGCCTGTATTCTTCTGCCTGACCACCATGGCGCTGGGTCAATTTGCTCGTGCGTTCAATCTGATGGACATTTTTCATCGCATCGCCGTGCAAAAAAATCTACCGAGTGTGGCAACCACGCTGAGAGCCGTTCTGGGATATATGCTGCTGACCTTTCATAAGAACGAGGAAGCGTTGCACCATCTCACCATTGCGGAGACCGAAGGTACGCAGCAACATAACGAACTCGGGCTTTTTGCGGTCCGGCTTTTCAAGTCCTACTATCATTATTTAAAGGGGGATCTGCCGGAAGCCAGGGATTTACTCCTGAGCGCGTTAAGGGGGGCGGCGGTTGCCAGGATTATCAGTCCTTACGCCGTATTCCCCTGGGTTCTTGAAATGCTCTTTGAATTCGATAAACACCATATCGAAATTCCGGCTGAATATGGTTTTGATGGTTCCGTTCAACGGGTGAAGCAGGACCTCAATATTTGTCTTAAAGGGGTTCTGATGCGGCTGTTGGCAAAACGCGCGGCCGCAAATGGGGAATCAACTGAACAAATTAAAGGTTATCTGGAAAAAAGTCTGCATTTCCTGGTCCGTTCCGGCCCTGTCGTGCAATTGGCAAGGACGCAACTGGCGCTGGCCCGTTTTGAACTGACCTACGGGAATCGGGAAACTGCGTCGATGTATGCCCGGCAGGCATGGGACACCCTGCCCATCAACACCAAGCGGTTGTTTCCCGATGATCTTCAACACCTGATTGAAAATATCTCCAAGGGTCCGTTTTTAAAAAGTTTTCTATCACCTGAAATTATCTCAAATCGCTTTTCCGGCGCGATCGAAAAATTGATACCCGCCTTGGATCTGAAGGTGATTCTCCATCGACTCGTTTCAACCACCAACCGTTTTTTCAGCGCTGAACGGGGCGCTTTTTTCCTCTGGCACAAAAATGGGAAAATGGTGAATCTGGAGCTTGCGGCTGCGGTTAACTTGACGGAATTGGAAGTCAGATCCAGTAATTTTAATCCGAATATCAAAAAACTAACCAGTGCCATTCGCAGCGGTGAGCCCCTTATTACCGACTTGGTGTCCTTCCCCTCCAAAAAGAAAAGCTCCGCTGTGAACACGGCCGTTCTCTGCCTGCCGATTGACCTGGGAAATGACCTTAAAGGTGTTTTATACCACGACAACTCTTTTTTAAAGGACAGTTTTGATTATCTGGATTCCCACACACTGGCGCTCCTTAAAACCCACCTTCAAACCCTATCCCGTCAACTCTGGGACTTTTACAGCTCGGCCCAAAAAAAAATCCATCAGGCATCGGAAAAAGAAATCGAAACGGAATATACCCTGAAAGAACGAATCATTGGGGAAAGCCCGGAGATTCGGGACTTGCTGGAAAAGGCCAAGCGGATTGCCGATACGGATTCCCCCATCCTGATTCAGGGGGAAACCGGTGCGGGAAAGGAAATTCTGGCACGCTGGGCTCATATGCACAGCCCGCGACAGGGTGGCCCCTATGTCATTATTGATGCGACCACTATCTCTGAAAACCTGCTGGAAAGCGAGCTTTTCGGACACGAAAAAGGAGCCTTCACCGGCGCCGTGCATCAAAAAGCCGGGCGGGTTGAACTTGCCCACGGCGGCACGTTGTTTTTGGATGAGGTGGGAGAATTGCCGCTTTCAATGCAGGCAAAACTGCTTCGGGTGTTGGAGGAAAAGACCTTTGTCCGCGTCGGCGGAAGCCGCGTTCACCGGTGCGATTTCCGGTTGATCGCCGCCACCAACCGAGATCTTGAAAAGGAGGTACACGCCGGTCGATTTCGGGAAGATCTTTTTTACCGCTTGAACGTCCTTCCCATCCAAATTCCGCCGCTTCGGGAAAGAGGAGAAGATATTATTCTGTTGGCACGGCATTTTCTGAAGATGTATTGCAAACAGTTGAAACGGCCCCCGCTGAATATCGCACCTGAAAAGGTGGTGGCCTTGCGCGCCTATTCCTGGCCCGGGAACGTTCGGGAGCTGAAAAATGTAATCGAAAGGGGCACGCTGCTTTCAACGGGCAATCAGCTTGAATTGCAATTATCATCATTGCCTGCGGACCGGCAATCCTTTTCGGTCGGCGGCAAGCCCTCAATGGATGAATTACAGCGACGTTATATCCGCTATATTTTGAAAACCACCGATGGCCGAATCGGCGGCCCGGGCGGTGCGGCCGACATTCTTGAAATGAACAGAACCACCCTCTATTACCGAATGAAGCGGTTGGGCATGCCACTCACTCTGACACCCGGCGGTTAGAAAAGCCGTGTGGTTGAGAGTTTCGTATAATCAGAGAAGATGTCGGGAGGCCAAGCAGGTCGCTTAGTTGGCCATTTCACGAATGACCTCCTCCACGATGCTCAGGCATGTGTCAATTTCCTCGCTTGAGGCGGTCAGCGGCGGGCTGAAGCGAATGCTGTTGGCGCCGCAACCGAGCAGCAGCAGGCCTTTTTGAAATGCGGCCTGAATGATGTCCGCGCGCAATTGATTTGCCGGGGTTTTGGCTTGCCGGTCCTTGACGAGTTCAATGGCCGCCATCAGGCCCTTCCCCCGAACATCGCCGATACATTCATATTGATTCTGAAGCGTCCGCAGTCCGTTTATCAGTTGTTTGCCACGGGTTGCCGCGTTCTGAATGAGTTCTCTTTTCAGCAAATCAATGGTTACCATGGCCGCCGCGCAGGAAACCGGATTACCGCCGAAGGTGGAGGCATGGGAGCCCGTCTCCCAGTTCATGATGTCCGCGTGGGCCACCATGGCGCCCAGCGGCATGCCGGAAGCGATCCCCTTGGCCAGTGCGATAATATCCGGCACGACGCCGAAATGTGCCATGGCGAACATTTTTCCGGTTCGTCCCATGCCGCTTTGCACCTCATCGGCGACATAAAGAATGTCATATTTATCCGCAATTTTTTTCAATTCCTGGTGAAATTCGGGCGGCGGAACGATGTAACCGCCCTCGCCCTGAATCGGTTCAAGAAAGATGGCCGCGACCTCTTCCGGCGGAATGGTGGTTCTGAAAAGGGTGTCTTCGATCCATTGAACGCAGTAAATTCCGCAGCCCGGATAGCTCAGCCGGTAAGGGCAACGGTAGCAATACGCATACGGAATATGCGTGATACCGGGCACCAGGGGGTTGTAATTTTTTTTCTGAATGGTTTTGCTGGCGGTCAATGACAGCGCCCCCATGGTTCGGCCGTGAAAGGCGCCGTAAAAGGCGATATTCAGATTGCGCCGGGTATGCCATCTGGCAAGCTTGAAGGCCGCCTCCACGGCCTCGGCTCCGGAGTTGCCGAAATAAACCTTTTTAGGGCCTTTTCCCGGGACGAGCTTGGACAATCGTTCGGCCAACTGAATCTGGGGCGTATAATAAAAATCCGTCCCGGACATGTGCAACAGGTTATCGGCCTGGGCCTTAATGGCACTGACAACCTCGGGGTGGCAATGCCCGGTGGCGCAGACGGCGATACCGGCGGTAAAATCCAGGAACTCGTTGCCGTCCACATCGGTAATCCAGAGGCCTTTGGCCTGTTTGGCGACCAGCGGGTACATGCGGGTGTAAGAGGGGGAGACCACCGTGCGGTCTAATCGGATCCATTTTTCAGCGTTCGGGCCGGGTAAGCGAGTATGAATGGCCGGCTTTTTCATATTTTCTCCTGCGAGTGGAGGATGGCGGTTTTCCTGCGGGCTCTTTTTGTTTACTAAACGCGAATGAGCGGCAAGGTCAACGGGATTTAAAAGGACTCTTGCGCCTATGCTTGCGGATACACCATCTTGCCGCTGAGTTTGGTGTCGTAGCCATTATATTTCAGGGAAAGGTTCGCCAAATCCTTTTCATGGAGCAACCCGATAAAAAGCTGCACTCCCTGATCAAAGAACCTGTCCTTGGCGATCAGTAAATCATAGCGTTCCCATCGCAGCGGAATAAAATCCAGATTTAAAATGGATGCGACCGGACGAATAGCGGGGCCGGCGTCGATGCGCCCGGAAAGAATTTCAAGACCCACATCCATGTGACGGTGGCTGATGTTCTGATATCCTTTGACGGTATCCGTGTCGATACCGATTTTCTTAAATTCGTTGTCGATGAGCAATCGCGTGCCGGTGCCAAGGGGACGATTGATCATGGTCACATCGGGCCGTGCCAGATCCGCGACCCCCTCTATTTTTTTTGGATTCCCCTTTTGAACGAGAATCCCTTGCTCACGAAGACAAAAATTGACCACGGCCGGCATCTGTTCAAAGGTTTTGCCGGCAAAATCAAAATTATACTCTTTTTCGTTGTCCTGCATGAGATGGCTTGTGGCGATGTGGCAGCGGTTCTGCTTAAGCGCCATTAATCCGCCCATGCTGCCGATATTGCCGAATACAGCGAGGTGTTCCGGGTTTCGGCTGTTGAAATGGGAAATAAAGGCTTCAAGCAGCGGGTCATTGCTGCCGGCGATGATCAAGAGCCCATGATAAGGCGGCAGTTGTGGGGTCGGCTCCGGGTAATTGATGGTATTGGCTTCGATCCATTGTTCAACCAGATGTTTGGGGAAAAGCCATTTTCCCGTGATTTTGGTTGCGGGCAGCTTTTTATCGGAAATCAAAGTGTAAATCATTTTCTCATTTACATCCAGAAACTGTGCCGCTTCACGGGTGGACATAAGTTCTTTCATGAGGGATACCTCCGGTTATTACGCATGGTCGTTTGGTTTTTTTTAACAGAAATGCTCGAAGACCGCATTCCCGTACACTTTTTAAGGAATTCCTGCTTTTGCCAGAAAGCCGAGAAGGTCGCGGCGGAATTGCATTTCGTCCGGCGGGCAGTTGTTGTGGTTGCAACGATAGGTAATCAGGGTGCCTTGCTTTGCCGCGCCGGCAAGCCGGGTTGCGTGAGCATAGGGAATCATTTCGTCCTGATCGCCATGGACAATCAATACCGGCCGGTTGTATCTCGAAATCGCGGCCAGATTGTCAAAGGCATCGCGAATCAGAAAGGCGGGAACCAGATAGTTTGCGGCAAACGCCCGCGCACTTGTAAAGCCCGAAAGGATAACCATCGCTGCGGAAGGACGTTTACCCGAAAGATCACACACCGGCCCGCTTCCCAGGCTTCGGCCGAACAGCACAATTTTTTCCGGGTTGATATCCGGCCGTTGAACCAGCTTATCATAAGCGGCAAGAAAGGTGTCCGTAATGCTTTGCTGTGAGGGGGCGCCTTCCGAGCGGCCGTAACCCGGATATTCTACGAGCAGAAGGCCGATACCTTTACCGCTGAGCCAACCGAACTCATAGAGCAACCCGTCGATAAGCTCCGCATTTCCGTGCGCCATAACGATCGCGGGCGCCGTAGAACTCACGGTTCCGGCATCCGGGGGAATATACCAGGCTTCCATCGACCCGTGCCGGGTGGCGATTTGTATTTTTTCGATCTTCGATTCGAGTTCGGAATTGATTGCGATGGGTTGTACCAGCCCCCTGGGGTACATCACGCGGCGCTGAAAAAGAAAGAGTAACCCGCAATAAAGGACGTAAATAACAACGGCCCAGATAACCACGCGAACAATCGTCGGCATTCGGGTCTCCTCCTGGAATACGGGCTTATCGTGCTTTCATGCGTTTCGTTGTATCAAGAGTTCGAATATATGAAAAGCCTCAGTTAATAAATCCCATTTGTCGGAGTTTTGTATTGATTTTTAATTGGGACTGCCCTTAAATAAATTCAAGCCATAAAGACAGCATATCGTGGTGAATGCTTTAAACGAAGGCAACAAGGATTGAATCGGCAATGAGCAAAAACGACCACAACGCGCTTTTCACTCCCGAAACATTGGCATCCCTTTTTCCCGATGAAAAATCAGACCGGTTTTTTGATGCGCTTTTCGGCGATGCGTCCGAGGGCGCCTATGATATTCGCCTTTCTTTTATTGAGCATAATTGCAACAGCTTGCATTTTGAATTGCAACTCATTCAACGGCCCGGAAAGTGCCTCGGATGCCATTTGACCTATGGACTGCCCCAGGTTTTTTCCCGCCATCCGGTGATTGACATTAAAGGTCTTGTGGACGATATCGGAAAACTCGTCGAAGGCCGGTGTCAAATCGAAAAATGGCAGCTTGGCGCCACCCGGGAGCTTTCCCGCGAACTGCATGTTATTCCCCTGACGATCTATTTGACGGATTAGGGTTTGCACCCTAGCCAGCTTCAACGTATTCAACAACGATTCATCGTGTTTTTTTCACCTGCGGGCATGCCTTTGTGCAAATTTCATGAAACCAGCACAAAACGGCGGCATCTGAAACGTTGGCGCTTAACAAGGGCCGGTTCGAACGGCTTCGAAACCTTATCGGCTCTTATAACCTTTTGCCGGCCCCGTTGGTTTCTATAAATTTCGCCAAAACCTCGTAAGGTTTCGCCCCCACCAGTTTTTCCCCGTTTGCCACAAAGGTCGGCACCACCTGAATCTCTTTTTCCCGCGCAAGAGCCCAGTCCCGGTCCACAGCCGCCTTGAATGTTCTGTCCTCAAGAACTTGCGTGGCGGCTTCGACAGGAAGATTCACGGAAGCAGCCAAGTCCAGCAGCACCGGTATGTTTCCAATATTTTTTCCATCGACGAAATAGGCCCTGAAGGCGGCCGAGTGGAATTCCTCCCCTTTGTTTTGGGTTCCTGCCCAAAGCCCCAGCTCCTGAGCCAGGCGGCTGTTAAAGGTTTTGACCAAATCGCCAAAGGGCAGGCCGAGTTCCTCGGCCGTTTTGTGCAATTTTTGCATCATGTTGGGAATGTTGACCGGGCGACCGGCAAAAAGCTCGGTAATCAAGCTTCCCTCTTCGGGCGTTTCCGGATGAAGTGGAAAGGCCCGCCATTGCAAGGTGATATCGTATTCTTTGTGAAGCTTTTCGGTACTCACGGTAGCGAAATAGCACCACGCTCAGGTGTAATCGGAAAATATTTCAAGTAGTAATGGTGTCGCCATGTTTTGATCCTTATGGTGGTTGATGATGCTCACAGTCTATAACGAAGACACCTTGAAATGTCAAAAGTTCGATTCACGTCACGCGGCATATGAGACCTTTTAAATAGCTTGCTTCCGGAAAGTTGAGCGCGGTCGGGTGATCGCTTGCCTGATTCAGATATCGAAGAATTTGCGCTTCGCGGCCCGCATCCAGGGCGGCCCAGGCGATTGTTTTTATAAACAGATCAGGAGTCATGAGCCCGGAGCAGGAAAAGGTTATTAGAAAGCCTTCGGGCCGAAGCAGTTTAAAGGCCAGGAGATTAATGTCCTTATACCCTCGGGCGGCCTTTTCCAGGTGTTGCCGGGAGTCTGCGAATTTGGGCGGATCCAGAATGATGAGATCAAACAATCGGTTTTCTTCCCGAAAGGCGCGCAGCACGGTAAAGACATCGCCTTCGAGATAGGTTACGCCGGTTGCATCGGGCGAATTGAGGTTGATGTTTTTACGGGCCAAAGCCAGCGCGTCGCTTGATGAATCCACATTGACGACACGGATTGCCCCGGCGTTAAGGGCCGCCACGGCAAATCCACCGGTATACGAAAAACAGTTCAGAACCTCGGCTCCTTTGGCGTAGGGCGCGACAGCGGCCCGGTTGTCCCGCTGGTCAAGATAAAACCCGGTTTTGTGACCTTGCCGAATATCCACGAGAAATCGATATGCCCCCTCCCTGATTTCAACCAAGTCCGGCGGTTTTTGACCTGAAAGCAGTCCGATTTGCTTGGGCAGCCCCTCTTTTAATCGCACATCCGTATCGGATCGCTCAAAAATGCCGCGGTTGGGCACTAACCTATTTAAAGCGGAAACTATCGTGGTTTTCCAATATTCCGCGCCGGTCGTTAAAAACTGCCCGACGAGATAGTCGCCGCACCGGTCGATCATCACGCCCGGCAGCCCGTCCGACTCCGCATTGACGAGGCGATAGCCGGTATGCCCTTCTCGCACCAGGGTGGCACGGGCCCGAAGCGCCCTTTCCAGGCGACGGCTGAAAAACAGGGGAGTAATTTCTTCATCGGCCTCAAAGGTCCAGACCCGGACCCGTATTTTCGAAGTGGGAGAAAAGGCGCCTTTTCCGAGAAAAGCGCCGTCGGCAGCCCGAATATCCACTGTTTCACCCGCGGACGGGGGGTTGCCTCGGATATGTGCGATCGCGCCCGAAAATACCCACGGATGCCGTCGCAGCAGCGATTTTTCCCGCTTGGCCGCGAGGATGATCTCAGCCATGTTCAAACCTTTCGGATGATGTTTACGGTTATTTTTTTCGACCCTTAAAGGTTTTTTTGAAGAATAGCAACCGGCAAGGTATTCTCGGACAGGGCAATTGCATGTAACCCATAGCCCGCTTCAGCCTTGAGAAAAATCGGATTCCAGCTGCGGCAAACTCACGCGGAACGCGTTCAGACAGTGCCGCAGCTTCCATCCGATCCCCCTCAAGGCTTTCGCTCCCGGCAGTCCATTTGAATCCCATGGCGGCCTCATTTGATTCTATGATTGAATTTAACATTTCCGGGTGGTAACAATTCATGCACAAAAATGGTGAGTCGCTGCACGGCTCTCGGAATATAACGACGCAGGATGCCCATTCATCATGATCGATATCAGCGGCATAGCACCGGATCAGCCGGTCCGGATTATCATCGGGGCGGGAGATCAGCGCTGGCCCGGCTGGGTGGCCACTCACCGGGAGGAACTGGATTTGCTGAACCCGTCGGACTGGGTAAAGAGTTTTTATCTTCGCCGGGCAAATGCGTTCCTGTGTGAACATGTATGGGAACACCTGACGGAAGCGCAAGGCCGATTGGCCGCAAAAACCTGCTTTCGATGGTTGGCCCCCGGCGGCTACCTGCGATGCGCGGTGCCGGACGGCAACTTTCCCGATCCGGCGTACCGGCAAATAGCAAGACCGGGCGGCCCCGGCCCAAAGGAGCATCCGGCGGCGGATCATCAACTACTGTATGACTATGTTCTGTTTTCCGATGTCTTTGCGCAGGCCGGGTTTGACGTGGACCTGCTGGAGTACTGCGATGAGCAGGGCCGTTTTCATTACAACCAATGGTCGATCAAGGACGGGCCGATTTACCGGTCCTTGTTGATGGATCATCGGAATTCGGGCGGCAGCATCAACAATGTGTCTCTGATCGTCGATGCGAGAAAACCAATGTTATCGGATTGTTGTTCACTACTTAACTTTTCTTAACCTATGAGGAGGAAACGATTATGGCAAAAATGACCGAACGCATGATGGAAGTGTTTAACAAAGTTCCCACGGCGGTTCTTGCCACCGCCGCCGCGGACGGCACCCCCAATGCCGTGCCCGTGGGCGCGAAAAAAATTCTGAATGATGAAACCATTCTGATTTCCGATCAGTTTTTCGGCAAAACCCTCGCCAACATGAAAGCCAATCCCAACGTGGCCCTGACTTACTGGGAGGGGCATGAAGGCTACCAGATCAAGGGCACCGTCACCATCGAGACATCGGGAAAACGATTTGAGGAAACCGCCGCATGGATTGCAGACCTGGGCAACCGGGCCGGGTTTCCCTTAACATCAAAGGGTGCGGTGATATTAAATATCTCTGAAATCTACGGTGTTGCGCCCGGACCTGGGGCCGGGAAAAAATTGGCTTAGCAGCCCGGAAAGATGGTTTGAATGGCTTTCAGGAGAGCGGCGATGGAGGGGTAGCCTGCCTGGGGGCGAGCCGGGCGTCGAATCACCACCACCCGGCACTTGGATGTTTGAGCGGCGATGATTTTGGTCCGAACCCCGCCGGCGTCGCCGCTATCCTTGGTTACCAAAACGCCGATATGATGCCTCATGATCAGTGAGGCATTCTCCGTTACGGAAAAAGGGCCGTTGGCGCAGACGATCTCTTCCGTGGTCAGGCCTGCGCGGCGGCATTCGGCCAGGGAGGACGGATGATTCAACACGCGGGCCACAAGCGGTATTCCCTGTTGCCGGGCGGCTGAAACGTAGGGGGAAAGGTTGCGAACCCCGATGGTCAACAGCACGGGGTGCCTGAACGAGCAGGCCAGAGCCGCCGCTTCCGCGTGATTTTCCGCCCGGAAAATGCCGTCGAATGACGCCCCGATGGTGCTTGGGCGATCAAAGGCCACATAGGGAATTCCCGTTTGTCGGCAGGCATGCCAGGCATTGACGCTTGTCGCGGCGGCATAGGGATGTGTCGCATCGACCACGGCGCAAATTCCCCGCGTGCAAATCAATTCCGCAAGTCCTTCCGCATTCAGCATCCCGGTTCGCCGCAACAAGCGGGCCGGCAGCCTGCCGCGGGGAGGCATTTCAGTCGCCGTCGAGAGCAGCACGTTAAAGCCCACTTTCAAAAGCGCGCGAGCGATGGGAACGGCCTCGGTGGTTCCTCCTATCAGCAATATCACAGCGTGTACCCCCGGGGTGTCACAAACCAGCCGTCAATGTGTTGTGAATGGGTGTTGCCGATAATCACCATACTTCGCATGGTGATTTCGAGCGACAAGAGGTTTTCCAGGGTGGTGATTTCGATACGTGCTTCCGGCAGGCCAACGGCCGTTCCAACGCCAGCGGGTGTCGTGGCCGGTCGATTGCGAAGAAAAATCGCCACGGCTTCTTCTATCTGGTGGATTCGTTTATTGGAACGCGGGTTATAAAGCGCCGTCACCAGATCGGCGGCGGCGACGGCTTCCAAACGATGCCGAATCATGTCCCAGGGCACCAATAAATCGCTGAGGCTGATCACCGCATAATCGAGCATGAGTGGTGCGCCCATGGCGGCGGCTGCGGCGTTGGCAGCAGAAACACCGGGAATAATTTCGATCGTCAGCCCGGGTGCGATGCGATGCGCCATTTCGATGGATAGCCCTGCCATGCCGTATACACCCGAATCACCCGAAGAAATCAGGGCCACGATTTCCCCATCATAAGCGCGCTCAATGGCGGCCCGGCACCGCGCTTCTTCCCGGGTCATGCCGGTAGCGATCCGTTCCTTGCCGTCAATCAGGTCTGCGATGTTGGAAAGGTAAGGGGAATACCCCACCACC
Source organism: Desulfobacterales bacterium (assembly GCA_034003325.1). Taxonomy (NCBI): domain Bacteria; kingdom Pseudomonadati; phylum Thermodesulfobacteriota; class Desulfobacteria; order Desulfobacterales; species Desulfobacterales bacterium. Next base: position 100,165 of record JAVEYW010000010.1, on the reverse strand, counting down.
ACGCGGCTTTGGGCGATCGCGGTTTCGGCGCGGTGCGTGCGATCGGCCGCGTCTCCTGGACCGATGCCGACTACAAAGAGTTTTCCCGGGCAAGGGCCACGGTCACCCCGTTTCGTATCATTTTGGGTAGTATTAATGCCGTCCTCCTTCCTGCCAGCAGTGCCGAGGGTTCGGCCACTGCAGGTAAATTGACTTTTTTTTTCGCAAGGGGCGTGGGTGTAAATTCCAGCCGGCAGGCTCGAATCTGCGCTGATGGAATCAGCCGAAGCGGAATGCCGAGATCCAGGGCCGCCTGAATCAATCCGGGCTCCTGAGCCTTGATATCGGCGGTGGCGAGAAAGCGCACCTCTTTTTCCGTTGCCCCTGCTTCATGGAGCGCCCAACGAACCGCTTCGGTAATGGCTCGGGCGGCGCAATGCCTGCGGCACCCGATGCCGACAATGATGGTTCGGGCCGCTTCAGAGGTCGTGGTGATCACCGGTTCGGCGCCGAGAATATTGGCTATTCTCACGCAAAGGTCGTTGGCGCCGCCTTCATGACCGCTTAGAAGACTGACGGCGTATCTTGCGAGCACATCCACCACGACCACCGGCGGATCCGAAAACTTGCTCTGAAGATGCGGCCCCACGGCCCTTACCATCACGCCGCAGGGCCCGATAAAAACCATTCCGTCGGTCGTTGAAAAAAGTGCGCAGACAAGTTCCGCAACGCGCGTAAAGGATGCGGCAGGTCGCACCTCCGCAACCGTTTCATGAAAATGCAGTCTGCTCGCCGGCATACTTGCCGCGAGGGTGCGCGCCACCTCGGCGCCGATGGGTGAAAGGGTGATGATATCCGGCATGTTACTTTCCATCCCCGCGATAGCCGTGAGCAAAATCGGGCGCGTAGAGACGCGACCTGGCTCCCTGCGGCTCCCGCCGAACCATAAAGAGCGCTGTTTTGGTGATGCCGGCTGCGGTCACTTTCTCCGCGATGTCGGCAAGCGTGCCCCGGACAATTTGCTCATCCGGCCACGAGGCGTGATAGACCACCGCGGCCGGGCAATTTTTACCGTAATACCCGGTGAGCATTTTCGCAAACCGCTCAATATCATGGATGGACAGAAAGAGGCATAGTGTGGCGCCGGTTTCGGCGAATCGCTCGAGGGTTTCCGAGGCCGGCACGGGCGTCCGCCCTGGCGTTCGGGTGAGCACGATGCTTTGTGTCATTTCCGGAATGGTCAGCTCCCAGCAAAGGGCGGCTGCGGCCGCCTGAAAGGCGCTTATCCCCGGAACCACCTCGCAGGCGATGCCGTGACGTTGCAAGTCGCTTATCTGCTCGCCGATGGCGCTATAGAGGGTGGGGTCACCCGTGTGAAGCCGCACGACATCCATCTCTCTTTGCTGGGCTTCTCGCATCAAGTCGATCACCTGCGCGTGGGTGAGTCCCGCGGAATCATGCATTTCGGCCGACGGCGGCAAAAGGCCGATAATCGCCGGACTGACCAGGGAGCCCGCGTAGATGCAAATTCGGGACGTTCGCAAGAGCCGTTCGGCTTTCCGGGTCAACAGGTCGGGGTCTCCCGGTCCGGCGCCGACAAAATAAACTTTCATTCAGAATCCTCCATTCCCGGTTTGGTCAGAATGATGGAAAGGTAACCGGTTTGCGCGTTGCGTCCCCGCAGCTTTCGAAGGTCCGTTTCCACATGTTCTTCCGGCATGCCGACATGGGCGGCAAACACACCTGTTTCTAACGCGTTATGCGCTTCGAGCAGATCGAGCACCGCATCGAGCCGACGGCCGACCTTCATGATGACCACTGTGCCGCTTCGGTTCAGCGCATGTTTAAGGTCCGTCAAATCGTCTGCGGCCGGAATGATGGTGACGGGCTGCTTGCCTTCGCCCACCGCAAATTCGGTGGCGGCGGCTGCGGCGCTGAACGCGGCAACACCGGGAATGGTCACGATGCGCGCTTCGGGCGCGATAGTTCGCAACGATCGGACAAGATAGATGTAGGTGGAATAAAGGAAGGTGTCGCCCAGCGTCGGGAAACAGACATCTTCTCCCTGGGCCAGTAACGATGCGACACAGGCGGCGGACTCTCCCCACCGGGCTTGAAGCGTCTCCTGGTGCGTCACCATGGGAAAGACCCTTTCATGAATTATAGCAGCTGGGTGAAGATGCTTTTGAATAATGCGAAGCGCCACACTGTCGGCGGATTGTGATGCCTTGGGTACCACGACATGGCGGCATCGGGAAAGCAGCGCTGCCCCCTTAACCGTAATCAGGTCCGGATCTCCCGGGCCGATGCCAATGCCGTAAAGTGTTCCTGTTGTCATATGTCCATATCCTTTTTCAGAAGCAGCACGATGGTTCGGGTGGAGATCTCGAGCCGGCGGAACGCCGCGGCCGGAACCCGGTAAATCTTTTCACTTTGAAGGGTCAAGTCCTCGCACACGACCAGGGTGCGCGTGTTCCCAAAGGCCTCCGCCAAGTCGGCAATCCAATCCTTCGCGTGCCGGTGTCCCGCGAGAATCACAATTGCGTTGAAGGCGGCCAGGTCCGCCGCCGTCGCATCGGGAATGCTGGTGTGAGCGGAGAGAATCCGGGCGTCGCGCCAATCAAGTCCCAGACGCGCAAAGGCCAGTTGAACCGAACTGACGCCGGGAATCACGTCACAGGTGTCTCGTCCCAACCGGCGAAGCAGTGATCCCGCCAGGCTGCAGAGTCCGGGATCACCGCTTACCAGGACCGCGATGGCCGCATGGGGACGCCGAGCAGCAATGACCGCTATCAAGCCGTCAATGTCGGCCTCAAAGGTAATTTTTTCATGGGCCGGCGTGGCAAAGAGAGTCAGCAACCGGGGCGCTCCCACTAGAACCTCGGCCCCCGCGATAGCTTGCCTGCCTGCCACGGTCAAATATTCCGGAGCGCCGGGGCCGCATCCCACAATCGTTAGCTTTACCGCCATGGTTTCATGTCTCCATAGGTTCCGAGTATATCGCCCGCCATATTCACCAGCGCCACGGAGAATTGAATTTCGCCCGCAGCCTTTGCTGAGGCGGCATGGGCGATGGCAGTGCTCACGGCCTCGGCTAGCCGGTGTTGTTCGGTGGCTTTCCGTGCGGCAAAGAGCCCTTCAGTGGTTTTGTGCCCTTCGAGATTCGGCATATTCAGCAACTTGCCGATTCGCCGGACAAGGTCAAGGGGAGGCCCTGAGCGAGAGGAATGGGTGTCCCATTGACCGTCCGCCAGCTTGGCGAGCTTTCCCGGGTGCCCCCAGAGAAGGGCGTGGGTAAAGGGATGGCGGGCAAGGCGCGCCAGCACGAACCCCCATTCATTGCCCACTTCGATCAGTTGCTCGGCGGCAAGGGCAAGATGGTTGCGCGCCGAGCGCTCTCCGATATGCCCCGGCACCAGCACGGGGGCGTTTACCCCGGCTGCCCCTGCGACATTCAGCTCGCAATCGATCGAGCAGGTCAATGCCTTGCAGCTAAACGGCCTGACCCTGCCCGTGGTGCCGAGAACCGAGAGCCCATTGACAATGCCGAGCCGCGGATTGTAGGTCTTCAGGGCCATTTCACGGCCCCCCGGAATGGAAAGGGTGATTCGAACCGGCCGGTCGGTAACTTCCCGAAGGGCGGCCCGAATCATGGCCTTGGGACCGGGGGTGATGGCGGGCTCTCCGGGCGGAATGCTTAGCCCCTTTTTGGTGACGGTGCCGATGCCCTCACCCGCGATAAACGTGATGTCGCCGCTTTTGTCCCAGTCGACATGGGCGATCACCAGCGCGCCATGCGTGATATCCGGATCATCTCCCGCGTCTTTGAGCACACCCGCTTCCCCGCCGCCGTCCTTTGGCCGCACAAAGGAAATGGGCAGGGAGTGGCGTTCGCCGTTGGGAAAGGGAATGTCTATTTCTTCCGCGGGGTCCGGGTGCCCCATCAGGCCGCACAACGCGGCCTTGCCCGCGGCTGCGGCGCAGGCTCCCGTGGTGAATCCCCATCTTAATTCCTTCTTCATGATCGACACCTCACTGGTTTTCAATCGTGCCCCGAACCCTCTTCCACTGCGTTGCCTCTTCGGGAAGCATCGGAACGAATTCGCATTGCCCCCGGGGAACCGGGTAGGTGTTTTCATCCGGAAGCTGAATTTCCCTCACGTCCCCCAAGTTGACCGATTCCGCGATCCGTTTTTCCACCAGCCTTACCAGAAGGGGGTCATATCCGAGATTTTTCCCGAAGACCAACTTCACGTGGGGATACTGCTGAACCGCTGTTTGCATTTTCTCGGGAATATCCAGCTTCATGTGAAGCCCCTGATTCAGAAAATAGGGCAGCAACAAGACGCTGCGGGCGCCATGATGAACGCATTTTTCAAAGACTTCCTCAAAGTGAGGGCCGAGACGCGACATATTGCAGGTTTCCACCTGGTGGTACCGACCCGTTTTTTTAAGGGTGTCGGCCACTCGCAGCATGGACTCATCCGCTCCCGGCACTCGGCTGCCGTGGCCGAGCAGCATCACGGCATCGAAGGCATGCATCGCCCTCGCTTCAGATGTCGTTTTCGGCTGCGCCGAGGCCGCCAGGGAACAGAGCGCATGAACGATACTGACGGCAATGGGGCTGCCGCCGCGCGTCCCCGAGAGAATGATGTGCGGCACATTCAGGGCGGCCAACTCCTCCTTGCTTTCTTCCACATGAATAAATCCCACGGGTGCGGCAATGACCAACGCCGGCTTTGCGCCCTCTTCGATGATCATTCGGTTTAACTCGAAAAGCGCCGTGGGGGCGTTGCCGAAAACGGCGATGGCGCCATTGATGAATAAGTGCCTGGCTTTTCGAATGGCCACGACAGAGCGCGGTAAATTCATTCGCATCGCATCTTGAATTATATCGGTATCTGCCACATGGCAATGAATACGGCTCGGGTCATACGGCTCGCAAACCTTGCAAAGGCGATCAAGAGAAAGCCCTGCGCGGATCATGTTGGTATCGACATACAGGGGCCGGCCGGCCCGAAGCGCCGCAACTCCCGCACGGATAGCGTCCGCCGAAAACTGCACCGCCTTCATGATCGAAAAATCTCCCGTGGTGTGAATCATTCGGCGAACGATCTTCCACTGGTCCGGGGAAAAGGAATGGGGTGGGGCGTCCCGGTCAATGGCGGCAAAAGACAAGGTCTCGATATCCTGACCGTTCAGTGGATGGGCCAGTAACTGATGAATTCGTGCGCGTCGGGTCATTATGGGGTCTCCTATAGTGCCGTTTCGGGGTTGAATGTCATTTTCATGGGCACTCGCATCGGGTCAGAGCGCAGAGATTCAGAAAATAATCCAGCGCATCGGGCCGGCTTGCAAGATGCAGGTGAACATAGCTGGCAAGAATTCGACCCTGCGGTTGATAATATCCCTCTGAAGACTTGCAAGCGCCACGGTGGGGAATTAGGTCATAGGCGGTAGTCCATTTTTCCTCTATGGCGTCATTCGAGACTACCTCCGAGTAGTGAAATTCATGGCCTCGCAGATGAGTGCCCGCCTTTCCCCACAATGCGTCCGCTTTCTGGCGAACCTCGACGTAGCCGAGGTGTTTGCGGTGATTCAGCATGCGTGTTTCGCCCGGAAGAATACCGAGAAGCGGCCGGCGGTTTCCCTCCCGGGTCGTGAGGGCTTCGGAGAGATAGATGAGTCCGCCGCACTCCGCATAAACGGGCCGGCCGGACTGAGCAAATTGGCGAAGGCTGCGGGTCATGCCTGCATTGGCGGCCAGGGTTTCCGCGAACGCCTCGGGATAGCCGCCGCCCAGGTACACGGCATCCGCCTTTTTCGGAAGAGACGCATCCCGTAAGGGCGAAAAATAGTCGATTTGGCACCCCCGATGTTCCAATTCATCGAAAAGATCTTGATAATAAAAATGAAAGCACTCGTCTCGGGCCACGGCAAGGCAAAGTGAATGAGCCGGCGAGGCCCCTTTTTTTGCCGGTCCGAACGATGGCGGTTGGAAGCGAGGGGCCGAGCCTGCGATAGTAAGTATTTCGTCCAGATTCAGGTGTGTTTCGGCAGCCAGGGCGAATGCTTTCAGGACGGCCGGTGAGCAGTTCCGATCGGAATCGGCGGTTACGAGGCCCAAATGGCGGCTCGGCAATTCCGGAACCCCCCCTCTTGGAACAGCCCCCACGAGCACGGGTTGCCCGGCCGCTTGAAGCGCTTCTTTCAGAATATTCCGGTGTTTTTCGGAGCCGCAATGGTTGGCGATCACCCCGCGAATGCATACGCCTTCTTCAAAACCGGCAAACCCGGCCACCACCGGCGCCACGCTGCGGCTCATGCCGTGCACGTTGACCACCAGCACAACGGGCGCTTGAAGCCACCGGGCGATCTCGGCCGAACTGCCGGCCGAATCGGACGCATTCGCGCCGTCGTACAATCCCATCACGCCCTCAATCACCGCGATGTCCGCATCCGCCGTTGCCCGGTCGAATAAGCGCGCCACATAGTCCGGCCCGCTCATCCAGCCGTCGAGGTTGTAGCAGGGCCTTCCCGAAGCGGCGGTAAGCCATGTGGGATCGAGGAAATCGGGCCCCACCTTGAAGGGTTGAACCTTCAAGCCGCGTCGTCGCAGGGCGGACACCACCCCCAGGGTCAGAGTTGTTTTGCCGCTGCCGCTCTGGGCGGCGGCGATGAGGATTCGGGGGATTTTCCGGGTCATTTCAGAATCGCCTCCACCAGCAGTCGTGCGCCCGACATCAGCACTGTCGCCGAAATAAGGGCGGCGGACATCAGCAAGTTGGCGCTGAGAATATGGTTTTGGCCCAAGGGGATGATCGCATCGCCCAACAGCGGTGTTGCCTCGGGGTGCCCGTTTCGAAGGAGCGGCCCGCCCAGTTGGACCCCGAGCGCGCCGGCAAAGGCTGATTCTGCATACCCCGAGTTCGGGCTTGCGTGTTTTCGCGCGTCTCGCAGCCCGATGCCAAAAGTCCGGCCGCATCTTCCGCCCGTAAAAAGTGCGCCGATAGCGATAAACACCAGGCTGAGTCGCGCTGGAATATAGTTGGCGGCATCGTCTATTCGTGCCGAGGCCCAGCCGAAGTGGCGGTAGCGGTCGTTCCGGTAACCGAAGGTGGAATCCAGGGTATTGATCGCCTTATACGTCATGGCGCCCACGGGACCGAATAAAAACGCGAAAAAAAGAGGAGCCAGGACCCCGTCCACCGTGTTTTCCGCAACACTTTCCACTGCCGCGCGAATGACGCCTGGCGCCTCAAGGCCAGCCGTGTCACGACCCACCATGCGAGCCGCGGCCCGGCGGGCCTGTGCAAGATTCCCGGCTTCAAGAGCGCGCCAAACAGCGCGGCTGTGAGCCGAAAGATCCTTGGCGGCAAAGGTGGTGTAAAGGATGCCGATGGCCGCTAGGTCGCCCATGAGGGGAGAGAGGCGGTGTGCCGTCCTTAGCAAGCCCCATGTCACCCAAGCGGTTCCGCCGATAACGATTGCGGCTGTGACGGCGCCGGCAAGCCGCTCATTTAAAAACAATCGCCGGGCCGGCTTTTCCAGCAGTTGGGCCACGCGCCCGATAAGGCGCACCGGGTGGGGCAGCCACCCGGGATCCCCCATGAGAAAGTCAAAGCACAGGGCCAACCAGATCTGAAGCGTGAGCGGAATCATTTCATTCACATCCTTCCAGGCGCATGGCATTCAAGAGCTGTTTGTTTTCCGTTGCCGTACGAACGGCCACGCGGAAATAACGCCGGTCCAACCCCTCGTAGTTGTCGCAGACGCGAATCGCGATGCGATGGGCGAGCAGCTTGCAGGCCAACTGAACGGCATCGAAAGAAGGCTTTTCCACGCGGGCCAATAGATAGTTCGCTGCGGATGGAAATACGCTAAAAGCGCCTGAATGCGATAGATCGCAATGAAGGTTTTCCCGAAGTTGCGTCACCGCCCTGCGCGTTTTTTCGGCATATTCATGCTCGCAAAGGGCGGCGGCTCCGACGGCTTGAACCAGACTGCCCACGGACCAGGGAGGAAGATGGGCAAGAATGCGATCGACCATCGCGGCTGAGGCCAGTGCATACCCCAGGCGCAGCCCCGGAATCGCATAAAACTTGGTCATGGACCGCAGTACGATGATGTTGGGCCGGCCATGCACCGCCAGGGTTTGGTAATCGGCCACAAAATCCGCGAAGGCTTCGTCCACCACGAAGAAGGTGGATAAATGGCGGTCCGCCATCGCCAGCAGCGTTGCCGGGTCCACCATGGCACCCGACGGGTTGCCCGGTTGCCCGACGATTACCATATCGGCGCCGGTCAGTTTTGGCTCAACTTGGCGCCAATCAACGGAAAACCCGGCTTCCGCACGTAGCGGAATCGAAGTGATCTTCAGCCCCGCCCGTGACGCGGCGGCGGCATAATCGATGTAGGCCGGCACCGGAATCACCGCATGCGAAACGCCCAGGGCGCGGGGAAGCGCATAGAGCAGTTCGGTGGAGCCGTTTCCGCAGACAATTTCCTCCGGCAACAGGGAAAACGAAGCGGCGATGGCTTCACGCAGTGCCCAGCAGGCGGGGTCCGGATAGTGGACCACACCGCGAAGGTGACGCAGAATCACCGGCTGAAGACAGTCTGGAGGTCCCAGGGGGTTGATGTTTGCGCTGAAGTCAAGGAGCTCTTCAACCGCGCAACCGGCAAGACGCGCCAAGCTTCGAATATGCCCACCGTGTTCGAATTTCATGTCTGAATCCCCCGTCCTTTCAACGGCCATTACTCCGGCACATACACCATGGTGCCGTCCTTCAGGCGGTATGCAACGCCCAATCTCTCTCCCTGACCGCTGGTTTTGGACTTGGAGACCTTCATGGCTTTGACCCGGGTACCTTTCTTGGTGATGATTTCCATTTCCCCTGAGGCGTGTTGCTTCATGATCGTCATCTGAGATGTTGAATCAAAAAGATCGTCAAGCCGATAGGCGCTGAAAAGGGTCAAGAGCAACCCGACGATAAATACCAGACCGATGTCGAAAAGGTTGGCCACGCCGGTCATGGGATCATCGTCCCGAAAGGCCTGCTCGCCGAACCCCTTGCCGGCTTTTTTAATTCGCCGCGTTTGAAAGTGTTTCATCATTCACCTGCTCCCTGTTCGACAAAAGCATTTCGGTTGCCAGCTCCATATTCTTGATGTCCTCCTCAACCCAGCGCCGCTTGACCGTATAGAAAAAAAAGGCCGTTGTGCCGATGGCCAGGCCCGTAACCGTGGTGGTAAAGGCGATCACCAAATCCGTGGAAAGTTGCGTCATGTCCCCCTGACCCAACGCGGCCAGACCCGTACCCATGGGAATCAAGGTGCCGATCAACCCCAGCGACGGCGCCACCCGAACCAGAATTCTGAGCCGATCCATGGATTTCCAAAGGCCCAGGGTCGTTTCCTGAAGCAGGTTTTCAACGGCAAGCTCACGGTGCGGCTCATCGCCTCGCAGGGTTTGCGTCAGCGCCTTGATATAGTGGTTGACCCGGTGGGAAACCATCGCGGCGGCGGTCCCGGTTTTCAGAATCCTCGGAAGCGCCAGCGGCGGGCATTGCTTCAGTTTAAGCCGTTCCACCCACTCGGCAAAAAAAGATCCCGCGCACACAATGATGAAAAAAGTCAGTATGACCAGCAAGAAGAGAACCGGATAGAGCAGTGAGGCGGAAATTAAATAAATAAAGGATTTCAGTAAGGCGCCGATGTCCATCATGGGGTGCTCCTTATGGTAATTGACTTAACCGCAACCCCGCCGATAAAGGCCGCGGCAGTCAGAATCGAAAACGGAACAAGGTGAATCACTTTTTGGGAATGTGTTTGGTCGTGATGCATGGCCAAGCGGTAAATATTTTCCATTTCGGCAAATTGCGGCATGATTGTCACCGAAAGAATGAAATAGGCGGCCATCAGCAGCATGGCGCCGCCCAGGAAAGATTCAGGCGCCATGGGCCGCTGGTGTCGATACAGAAACATCACTTCCAGGGTGACCAGATTGACCAGCATAAAGGCGCAGTAGAGCGCCAGCACCGCCAATGCGGGGATGTCCGGAAAACAGGTGATCAGAAATCCGGCCGAAAAAAAGATAACCGTGATACACACCGGGCAGGGGACTGCCAGCATTACCCACGCCCGGCTTCGGGTTCGGGAAGCCGGGGGCTGCGTTAACAGCCGCAGGCCCCAGATCACCAGAAGACCGGCCATGACCAGATGGATGATCATTCCGGATTGAATAAAGGTCTGAATGGCGGCCAGATGACGGACCGGATCGATCCGTTTCAAAAGGACCGCGGCGCCGGCAAAAACCACTCCATAGACCAGCGCGAAAAGGAAAAAAGCAGCGACGCCGGCTCTTTTTTTCTTCTGCACGGCAAGCACATAGGAAATTCCCGCTCCGCTTTTGACTGCAAAAATACCAATACTGAATAATACGCCCAATATGAGGCTTTGGTATGCCATTTTCTTCTCCTAATCCGGCAAAGCCGGATGCTGGGCAGCTGGGCTGCCAGGCAGCCAACGGCCTTCTTCGGTGATGCGCGTTTTTTCGTGTCCGGTTCTCTTAAAGGGTCAACCCGCCATTTGTTACGGACCGCTACCGCCTGCTGCGTGATCCCCAAAAAAATAACCCGATGAGAAACAGCACAAAAAGCGAGGCGGCCCATTGAACGCCGGAAGAACATAAGGCCGTTGTTTCATCTTGGGTTTTAATGTCTTCCATTTTATAGCCTTCAACGCGCTTGGCGTCTTTTGGGCCGTTTGCCCCGTCCGGCCGCTCGGGTGTTTTTCGTGATTCCGGTCGCGCCTTGCGAGTTGTTTTCTCGACCCCGGAATTCAGTTTGGCCAATAGCGCCTTTCGCGCGCCAACCTGCTCATTCAGGGGGTTGGCCGCCGCTTTTTCCACGGCCAGTTTAAATGCTTTAGCCGTTTCCTGCGATAAAACCCCCGGCAGGGAGATAATGCCTACCACCATTTGGTTCAGCAGGGGGTTGTTACAGGTGTGGTCGCAACAGGCCACGCCTTTTTCCACGACGTTCAGGGCGTATTCGGCCGCCAATTTTTCAGTGACGGCTTTTCCCGCCTGCCAGTATCCTTTTCGCACCGCCTCCAGCATGCGCGCCGTCATGGACTGATAGGCCCAGGGGTTTTCCTTATTGAAAAATGCTTTAATATCCTGACCGTATTTATCTTCCACATACACTTCATAGCTTTGCTCCCAGAGGCTTTTGTCCACGGCTTCGGGCGTGGTGACCTGCCAGCCCCACATATTTTCCATGAACTCGGCCATCTCCCGGCCGCCGGCATACTTTTCCGCTTTCATGCCTTCAATCCATTTGGGATTCAGATAACGGCTGCGCAGCTCCCGGCCAAGCGTGGTGGAAAGGGGTTCCACCCGGCCTTTTTCCGTTGTGCGCTGCATGGAGACAAACACCGCCGGATCTTTTCCGGACGCCTTGCGCACGGCCATGCTCAGGCCGCCCAGATACTGGAACATGTCATCATTGTCCATGGCGCCGTAGAGGTTGGAAGAGATCGTATGGACCGTGGCGTCCACGGATTTAAGGTGTTCCCGGTAGGCGCTTTCCATGGCGGTTCCCCACTGGTCGGATGAATAGCCGTAAGACTGCATCGGCACAAATCCCTGTTCGGATACGGTGTCATCTTTTTCCCATAGCCCGCTGTTGCCGGCCATATCATCCACCTTGGTGCCGTAAGCGCCGGGAGGCGCGCTGTAGAGACGGACCAGGGAGCGTCTTTTCGCTTCCTCGGGCGTGTGCCCGCTGGCGAGGAGGGATTTTTCAACGGCTTTGGAATGTTTGCGGATAAAGTTCTCCAGATCGGTCAACGCCGCCGCTTTTTTGACGGCCGCATCCAGCATCAGGGCCACCTGCGGAAAGGTATCCCGGAAAAGGCCGGACATTTGAAGCAGTACATCGATGCGGGGCCGGTTCAAGCCGGCGGCGGGAAGGGGAGAAACGGTCTTGATCTTGTCCCGGGAATCCCAGATCGGGGTTATGCCCATCAGATACAGGGCGGTCGCCACATTGATGCCTTCATCCCGAATGGTTTCAACAGACCAGAGCACCACCCCCACCTGTTCGGGATAGGCGTTGTCATGCTGTTTCCGGTACGCGTCGATGAGGTCCCGGCCCGCTTGTTTACCGGCTTCCCATGCCTCCTTGGACGGCACTTTTTCGGGATCAAAGGCATAAAAATTTTTCCCGGTGGGCAGACTTTCCGGATTTCTGATGGGATCATTGCCCGATGCCGGTGCGATGAAGCCACCGGAAAGCCCCCGCACCAGGCTGTCCAATTCCGAAGGCCCGCAGGCGCGAATCTGTTGCGCGTAAAAATTTTCGGGTTTCCCGCCTTTTTCCGCCATGGCCCGAGCCGTTTCGGCGAGGGCCTCATCGGCAGGGGAAACCCCGAAGGTATGCAGGCCGTAAGGAATCATTTCGGTTTTCAGTTTCAGCAGGTAATGCTCGATTTTTTCAAGCGCAATTGCATTGACGGCGGCCAGCGCCAAATCCTTGTCCAGCCCCAGGCGAAGGGTTATTTCCCGAATTCGTTTCAGGCGGGCGGCCTGAATTTGTTCGAATGAAGCGGTGTTGTACTCGCTGATCAGGGCGGTCAGTGTGGCGTATTCCCGGTAAGTCCCGCCCTGCTTAAAGGGGGGTGTCGCATGATCGATGATGACCCCGCGGCCCCGGCGCTTGGCCTGAATGCCTTCGCCCACATCATCCACGATATAGGGATACAGGTTGGGGATATCGCCGATCAAAACTTCCGGCGCGCATTCGCGGGTCAGTCCGGCCTGCTTTCCCGGCAGCCACTCGTGCGTGCCGTGCGTGCCGAGACTGATCATGGCGTCGGGGTGAAGTTGTTCCTGAAGCCAGAAATAAAAGGCGTTATATTGGTGATGCGGATACAGTGTGGTGCTGTGATATAATTTGTCCGAATCATCGCTAAAGCCGCGCACCGGCTGAGGGGCGAGGATCAGGTTGCCGAGCCGAATGCAGGGGATGACGAATTTCCCGTTCTTTGTCATGATCTTGCTGTCTTCCGGGGAGCCCCAGTCTTTGATGACGTTTTCGCGGAAAGCTTCGGGCGTCTTGGCCAGCCATTTGCCATAATCCGCCATATCGATCAAAACGGCCCGTCCCTCCCGAAGCAGCGCATCCAGTTCATCCGGTGCCCATGATCCGATATTGCGACCGGATTTGAGGAGCAATTCGCTAACGCTTTCCTCGGTGAAGTCCCCTTCAATGGTGTACCCTCCGGCCTTCAGGCGGGCAATGATTCGGCTAATACTTCGAAAGACATTGAGATAACTCGCCCCGATGTTCTGTTTGCCGGCGCCGTGGTTGTAAGTCATCAGAAAGATCTTCTTGTCCTTGTTGGGCATCTCTTTTAGCGCATGCCACCGGGCCGCCCGGCGGGCCAACTTTTCTACCTGGGGGGCGTACGGCTCATAGCGAAAGGCATGGCCTTCCAGGGCCAAGGCTGAATCTTTGGTCTTTAGGCCGATGAGCGTCGGCTCCACCAACCCGCTGATTTCCGGGTTTGAAAACTGAAAGGCCAGTCCCACCGAAGAAATACCCTGCGGATGGCTCAACCACTCTTCTTTTGAACTGAAAAAGAGTTGCTGGCTGTTCAATACCGGCACATTCGCTTTTTCCAGAACGCGCAACGAATCCCCCGATAAAATGGAGCTGAATCTGAAGGCAAACCCGGTGATGGACCCCAGTTGGTCCGAGAGCGGCGGGCCGGAAATCAGATGGTCCAGCGTGTTTTCCCAGTTCTTTATCGCCCGCATCCAGGTCACGGTGTTGATGCCTTGCGTTTCATAGGCCCGAATCAGGGCGTCCACAGGTTCTTTTTTCCCGTCTATTGTGAAGGTCGGAAAAATAACCGTAAGATTCCAGCGTCTGCCCGCCTGAAAATGACCGGAAGCACGGTACCATTGGACGTATTCGGCAAGGGTTGAAAAGAATGTTGGCGCATCCGGGTGATACAGCGCGTTTTCCGGCGGGCTGACCGGAGGCTCATAGGAAGTGGAAAGGCTCAGATCCCGATTCGCCAGAAAACGAACCAAATTGGCGATGTTGTCAACAGTGGTGTAGTGATAATAGGCACGAACCGTTGAATCCATTTTAAACCCGGCGGTCAGAAAATCCTGCGTATGACCGGAGTGCCGCACCGCGTAAATCCGGGCGTCCGCTTTCATCTTATTCCGGTTTTCCATCAGCCAGCCGGCGGGTTGACGTTGCATGATGTCCACCACCGCCACATCCATTTGTCGAATAAAGGCTTCAACATCCGGGAGACCGATATCCTTGTCCGTAAAGATGCGAACCTCGACATTCGGCAGGCCCGGCGATTTCAGCGCACGGGCGCAGGTGTAGGCATCGGAATCTCCCACAAACAGGCCCATGCGCTTTGTGTCGGCCGAAAGCGCCGATTCGGCAAAAAGGAGCAGGACGCAGCAACCCGCGCCGATTATGAGTAGGCGTCTTAAAAGCAATTCTGCGCCTTTAAAAGTTGATTTCATAGCCCACCTTCATCAGTCGACCAACTTCGTAGTACACATACCGGTTGCTGGCCTCCTCGGATAGATCGCCGGACACATGAACGGCGTCATCAAAGACATTGTCCACGGCAACGGTCAGGTGGCCTTTCCAGAGGTTGTATTTGGAATAAAAATTAAGAATGGCGTCGCTGTCCAGATTGCGTTCTTTGGCGGTCAGAAACTGACAATTGACTTCCAGGGTCAGCGGGTCGGCAAGATAGCCCAGGCCCACGGTCGACTGAAATTTGGGACTTGTCTGGTAATCTTCCCCGCTGGTGTCTTCGGCCGTTGGATCAGCCCAGTATCCCGAGGTGTAAAGGGAAAGCCGCCGCGTCCGGCCACTTTGCTGAATATAGGGAATCACGTTGATTTCCCATTCCACCCCCTTGCTTTCATAATCCCCGGCATTGAAATAAGTGAGCGGGTACCCTTTGGAGCGGTCGAGCTCGATTTTATCCTCGTAGGCCATATAAAACAGCGAAAACCGGACCCGAAGCCTGTCGATGTCATATTTTACGCCGCCTTCATAAGTCCAGCCTTCTTCGGGCCCCAGGTCGGGATTCCCCGTCAAAAAGGAGCTGTCATAATACAGGTTGTTGAAGGTGGGGGTGCGAAAGGCCTTTCCGGTATTGGCAAAGAAATTGAGCGAATCGGTTGCTGCATAGCTCAGGCTGAGGCTGGGCAGGAATTGATCATAATCACTGGCACCGGAAGCGCCGTCAATAAGCTGCTCCCTTACCCCGATGGTGGCGGTCAGCCGATCCCGAACGACCCGTTTTACCTGAGCAAACAAAGCATAATCATTTCGATAATGCTTTCCGTATTGATTGTTGTAATCGGCCCCCCGGTAAATCCAGTCCGTGCCCAGATTGAACTCCCAGCCCGACCGTTGAAATTGATAATCTCCTTCCAGACCGCCATTATAGTTTTTGTTTTTATCCGCAGGCTCATTCAAATCGGTGTATTCTTCCCGTTGCATTTCATCAAAGGTGCCAAAGACCTTGGCTTTGAAGGCGGGGGTTTCGAACCGAAGATTGGCGAAGTTTTTGTAATAATCCTGATTCGTTCCCTCATAGGGCTTTTTATTGGCGTCGTAATGCTTTTGAAAACCGGTTTGCGAATAGGATCCGATGGTGTCCAGATAGAGATGGTCAGCCAGTCGGGCATTGACATTCCAGGCGTATTGATCGGTGCTATCCAGGTCATAGCGGTATTTTCCGGAAAAACTGCGGGAAATTTCCGTCTGACTTCCCAGGTGCCGGTAATTGAAACCGAGGTTCACACCGGGCAAGGCGGCTGAAAGACGATGATGGTGATAGTCTTTATTGCCGAATTCCACTGCACTGGTAACCGCGGTTTCGTTTCGGGGGGTTTTGGTGATGATATTGATGACACCGCTCATGGCGTCTGCGCCGTAAAGGGTGGAAGCGGCCCCTTTGAGAATTTCCACCCGCTCAATCTGGTCAAGGGGAATGGTGTCAAGATCATAGGCATGCCCGGCCGCCCCCTGAATGGGGGCGCCATTGATCAGAATAAGCTCACCGTCTTTGATCCCGCGAATGGTCAACGTGCTGTTCATGCCGCCGTGGGAAATCCCCAAGGGGGCCATGGCTTTGTAGGCAAAGCCGCCCACCCGTTTCATGGCGTCCAAAAGATTATTGGCGCCCGTTTCCTTTAATTCCGAAGATGAGATCACCGTCACAAAACGGCCGCTCTCCTTTTCCCTGACCGGAAAGCGCTCCGCGGTAACGGTTATGGGATTCAGGGTAGTGACGGATGCTTCGGCAAGCAAGGGGGCAGGGGATAGGACGATTCCGGTTGCGATTGCGGACAGGATGAGATGGCGCGTCAAGTAGTTGCTATGCATTTTGTGTATTCTCCTTTCGGCTGTTCATGCGGTTCATTGTCATTTGACAGCGTTTGCCGGGCCGGATACTTGGCGCGCTCAACCGCCCGTCCGGGCGGTTTTCCCCAAAAAAAATCCCGAATCGATAACAAAATCGATTCGGGATGTCCCTATTTATCCTGAAGATTCGAGCGAGCGCGCTTCCCTCCACGAAGCAAACGCCCAACACGCCAGGTAGGTCTTCTGACTTCCCCGCCCCAGCCGCAGCCTTCCCATCCGATTCGGACAGTGGCCTACGAGGCGTCTGAGGTTCCGGCGCATATTTTTGCACCGGCCGGGGTCACAGCAGCGGGCCTGTCCCCGATTTTCACGGGGTTCCCTATTAAGCTCAATCGAGCACCTGTGTGTAACGCATCACAACTAAGAAAAATCTTTGCCCAGGTCAAGAGAAAAATATACCGCTGTTGCCGTTGTAGGGGCAGACCTGCGTGTCTGCCCCTGTGAAACATGGTGCACGCTCCCCGCCAAACCAGGGCGGACACACAGGTCCGCCCCTACATTGACCGCAACGCCGTAGATATCGTTTTTATTAACAAACCGGTAATGCTCCCTTTCCAGCTACCGAGCTACCAAGTAGCGTGTGGCACCGATGAATAGCATCGAGTACTTTTACCGCTGCTATGGAGCGGATAATTATTTTCAGCTTCTCTATGATATTTTGCCCATGGTTTACCTCCATTTGACTTTTTATCGATGTCTTCCGAATGGGGTACGTTGTCAAGAATCGCAAGAAAGATGGAATTGCCCAACTGAGAGCTTAATCCGGCAAAGCCGGATGCCGGGATGCTATGAAGCCGGGATGCATAAATGACATCTTCCACCTTCAGTGAACATACACGCAACAACGTGTATGTTTCTGAAAAAGGGTCGAAAGGGCCTAACGGAATGCTTTGCCGCGCTGACCACGGCAAGTGGCGAAAAATGTTTCGCCCCTGGTGTACTTGCAGGCGCACGAAGTCAGAGAGGTGCGAGCCCTCTCTTTAATGTTTGCGTCCCACCGCTTTTTGTGGTTTAAAGCGTTGCTGACGGGGAGCTGTGAAGACAACAGCCGATGAGGGGGTTTGACCATATCATTTTTAAGGGAGGCGACATGATAAAAGGAATTAGATGGCGCATGACGTTGGTGGTGGCATTCTCTTTGATTTTTGTTTCATTGAATGCGGCCTTCTGCAGCGAGTTAACTCCCAGCGAGGTGGTTCTTAAATATTACCATGCCCTGCAGAAGAAAGACTTTGCAACCGCCCTGCAGTGTGTTTCCAAGGGAATGCGCCAGGATAAAAGCGATGAAGAGTGGCTCAGCTCAATGAAAGTTTTCATCGAGGGGGGGGACGTCGTGATTATGAAGGTTTCCGCTACGCCGGGGCCGATTTCGGACAAAGAGGCTCAAGTGAGTTCCGTTATCACCTCCAAGGACGCTTTTAATCCGGAGGGGGTGACAGAGCACAATATAGAGTATCTGGTCCTGGAAGAAGGGATTTGGAAGCTTGACCGGACCGAGGTGGGTGAATAGCAACCGTTTCTTCAGGCAGTTCGAAATAGGTTTTCCCCTGGCAGGAGAGACAACGGTTTCCCTGAATGGCCGGGTAGGCCTCATCGCATCGCGGGCAGACCGCCATGGTGGCATCGATACGGGTGCCGAAGGATTTTGTGATCGGTACGGCGCGCCAGGATAGAATCGAGTGTCCGGCGGTGAGCATATCCATGATGAGGCGTTCGGCGCGCTGTTCTTGCATTGGCGCCAAGTGCATCTGCCAGTTATAGATGCTTGGAATCGACCGCGCCTTGATCAGATCCAGCCAGATACGATAGCCGGCCGATGTTGTGTTATCATAAAGGGTCAATGCCATTTTCCCCCAGTTGAGAATGGCCAGCCGCCCGTTTCCGACCGTGCAGGGGGTGAACAACTGAACCGCGTCCGGAAGAAAACAATGTGTTTCCACCACAGCGGCCGGGTCTGAAAAGGTATCGAGCAACTCAAGCGCCAGATCCACCATCAACCCGCCCATCACCATGCCGGGCGCTTGCCATCCATGAAATTTCTCAATGGCCATCAGAAACTCTTTGCCGCCCTTGTCGCAAATTTTAAAATCCAAGACCGGAACTCCTTTGCCGTGCGGCTGCGCGGATATTATATGGATCACCATGCAATGCCAGGTTGTTTGGTTTCAAATGATCGATATCTTATAGCCGGTGCTTTCATGGTTTAAGAACGGGTTGCAAATCGGCGCACATCGGGTATAAATAACCAATCACCGCCATCATTGAGGAATCTAATGACCCCCTACAGCGCCTTTTCAATGGATCAGCGGCAACAGGTGTTAACCAGCCTTCGGCAGCTTTGCCGGCTCTTTTGGGGCCCGGATATCGGGCAAAGCCGGGAGATCCTTGAAGGCCGGTTTTTTGAATCCTTTTGCGCGGCAACGAATCCCGTTGCGTCAAGTTTTTCTCCGGCGCTGCAGGAGATTCAAGCCTATACCCGACGGTTCTTCGACCCGGAGGGATTATACCGGGCGTTGGAAACAACGTATGTCCGCCTCTTTGTCAGCAGTAGGGGCGGCATCGCGGTGCCGCTCTACCAATCTTGTTATGCCCTTGAAGGCGCTTCCCTCATGGGGCCTTCCGCAGTCGATATGCAGCGCAGACTTAAAGCGGTCGAGCTGAATATGGCCGGCCATGCCGCAGGAGAACCACCCGATCATCTGGCGATCGAACTGGAATATCTATATTTTCTTTTAGAAAAAGGGTGGGCCGGCGATAACAAGGCCTATCTCGACACCGCACAGCACTTTGCCGCGGAAACGTTGGGCGCCTGGATCGACGCGTTCACACAACGGCTTGGTCAGTCACCGGACCCGGCCGTCTATGCACCGGCTGCCGGGTTTACGGCAGCACTAATCCGTATCATCGCTCAGGGCTGAGTGCCGCTTGATGCTCCTTCCATCCGAAGTAGCCGTGGACAAAGCGATAAACTTGCGTGTAGCCCAGGCGCACGGCCCAGCGGGCGGCGATGCCGCTTCTAAGTCACCTGAAATCCCGGCAATGGATAATCATACACCGGTTTTTGTCCGGCCCGAGCAACGCTTCGAACTGTTGTTGTTTTTCCGGGCTGAGCGCCATGCGGTCACCGGGATCGAACATCAGGTTGACAGCACCTGGAATATGGCCGGATTCAAATTCATAATCCGGCCGCACGTCCACCAGAAGGCAATTCCGGTCGCTTGTTAGGCAGGCCTTAAATTCATCCGGTGTCAACACGGCATACCCGTTTTCCCTGGCTTCGTTGACCGCGTTTTGCCACCAGAAGGGTGCGGCTTCGTTTGCGGCCGCAGCCGCATTCGCGAGAAACCCCGCCACCATAAACATCTGAAAGACGCGTCGTATTCGCATTCCTTATCCTTGGTCTCTTTTTTTAAGATCCAGATACCAGAGCCTATGATGATGTTCGGCGTAGTCTTCGGGCACCTTGCCCGTAAACATGGATTTAAACGCCGGGCGCTCTCCCGGCGCGATGGAAGCCATGTATACATGAATCAACAACCCAGCAAAAACCAGGCCCACGCAGATAAAATGAATCAGAATGGCCCATTGCACCCACACGGTGTTCGTAAACCAGACACTGGAGAGCGCGAGAACTATGCCGCTGATGCCGATCAATATGCCGCCAAATAGCGAAGGCACGGCAAAAAGCTTTTGTCCGACATTATAAAATCCCTGGTCCGGCAACTCCGGGTCCATACCCATTTTTTGCAGTACGCCCTTGCCCAACGTCATTTGCACGCCTTTTTTCACCAGCCACACCATATCCCGGGCCGGCGAAAGCGTGAGAATCTCCTTGACGAAAGGCCACACGGCCGACCGAAGACCGATCAGGCCGTATATAAAAAATACGCCCGCCCAAACGGATCCCACGACGATATGAACCGTCAACAGGGTTTCACCGGAGCCGAACAGGGTGCGCATCCAGCGGCTCCAGGCGCCGCCGAAAAGACGCAATGCCTCGTTTTCAATCAGCCCCATGCCGGTGGCCAGCAGAAAAAGCCAGCAGGCCGCATTGAACCAGTGCATGAAGATGGCGGCAATCGTATGTCGTTTAATCATTTTTCCCCCCTTTTGCCGGCTCATGCGCAGGTGGACTCGCTTCATCTTTTGAGATGAGCTGCTTTCCGAGCATGGCCAGCACGCCCAGGGCGTTAAATCCAACCAGTGCCCACACCACCGGGTACAAGGATTTTAACCACCCGATGGGGGTGGGCTCTTTTGCTGGTTGGGGCCAGTTCATGGGTGCGGTCTGCGACAGATAATACATATTGGGTTTTGTATCGGTCGCGGCATTGATCACCCGAATACTTGCATGCTTTTTCAGCAGAATGGCCGTATCGCTTTTCGGGTCATTGATATCCCCGAAGGTCCTGGCCTTGGTGGGGCAGGTGGTCACGCAGGCGGGCAGTTCGCCGCGCGCCCTGCGGGCGGCGCAAAAATCGCACTTATCCACTACCTTTTCCACCGGATGGCGGTAGCGTGCGCCATACGGGCACGCTGGAATACATGATCCGCAGCCGATACAAAGCTTTTTGTTGACCTGAACCGTGCCGTCCTCGTGGTTCTTATAAGTGGCTCCGGTCGGGCAGGCCTGCACGCAGGTCGCATTTTCGCAATGCATGCACCCGCCCGGTTGAAAATGAAGGCGAGCTTTTTTCGGGTGGTTAAACATCTCTTCCACGTTCGGCACGTCTTGCTTGACCCAGTTGCGCCAGTGCCCCTCGGGAACCCGGTTTTCCACCTTGCAGGCAACGGTGCAGCCTTTGCAATCAATGCAGACCGACGAATCGATCACCATGGCAAGTTGTGTTTTCATGCCGCTCCTTTCCTGGAACCCCGAACACCGGATACTTGAACAAAGGTTTCGTGCATGGCCATGTTGCCGGACAGGTCATCCGCGAAATCATCGATCAGCTCGACGATACAGGCGCCTTTGCCCTGAATATGGGTCAGTCCTTTGGACAGAACGCCGAATCCGCTGGCCATATACACCGTGTCCCGGCGAATGCCGTTTTTAAAGGTGGCCTTGATTTCCGCGCTGCCGGCGTCACTGGCAACCCGCACCACCTCTCCTTCGCGAATGCCCAGCGCTTTGCCAGCCCCGGGGTGCATCCACAGCTCGTTTTCCGGCATCAATTCGTGCAGCAGCGTATTGTTCTGCGTGGTGGCATGTGTAAAATAGGCGCTTCTGCCCAGCACCAGGCGAAAGCGACCTTCGGGCGTCTTTTTAGGGGGGGTGTAGACCGGCATGGGGTTGACGCCCATTTCGGCGTAACGTTCGTTGTACAGCTCTATTTTGGTTGACTTGGTCTTAAAGATACGCCCCTCGTAAACCCCGTAGAGTTGACTGGGGTTGTAGTACACCCCGTCTTCTTTCAGCGCGCGTTCGGCGTGCGGCAGGTTTTTCAGTTGCTGTTTCTGATATTCTTCCATGGTGAAGTCGAAATACTCCGCAAGATTCAGGCGTGCGGCAAGTTCCTTTAAAATCCAGAATACCGGCTTGGATTCAAACAGGGGTGCCACCACCGGCTCCCGCATCACCACGCAGGCACAGGCGGACGAGCCCTGAAGCCCGACGGCCGGGTCCCGGCGTTCCAGATAACTGGGGGCGGGCAACACCAGGTCGGAAACCCAGGCCGTATCGCTCATGGTGATGTCCACGGTGATCATGAAATCCATCTTCTCGAGCATCTTAAGCGTCTTTTGGCGATTGGCCAGCGTTTGCAGGGGATTATACTTGTACACGAACCAGCCTTTGATCGCATAGGGCTCCTCTTCGATGATGGCATCGCGCACATGCTTGAATGCGCCTTCCTCTTCGAACATCATGTGTGCTCGCCCGTGATCGATGCGGTCCTCGGGGTTATCCTCATAAAACGGCGATTCGGGCAGATTCGGCGAACTGAGGCCGACCTGTCTTGCCGCCAGAAGTCCGCCGGGCTTGTCCCAATTGCCCAAAAGGGCGTTGACGATGGCCATGGCGCGTCGAATCTGGGTGGAATTGACATAATCGGACGTGCGTCTTCCCGGATACACCATGGCGGCCGGTGCGGCCGCGGCCATTTCCCGGGCGATGCGGCGAATATCACTCGCTGGAATCTCGCACTCTTTTTCCGCCCACTCCGGGGAGTATGACTGAACATGGCTTTTAAGTTCTTCCAGGCCATAGAGCTTTTCGGCCGCATAGGCGGCATCATAGAGACTTTCAGTGAGAATCACATGGGCCAGGGCGAGAAAAAACGCCATGTCCGTACCCGGCCGCACCGGATACCATTCATCGGCAAGACCGGCCGTCTTGGTATACCGGGGATCGAGCACCACCAGTTTGCTTCCGTTTTTCCGGGCGGTCATCAGATCGATGCTGTCCGGCGTAATGAGCGCCTCATAGCAGTTGGCGCCCGCCATGAGGATATAGCGGGAATTTAGAACATCCGCAAACGGCACTTCGCCGAAAGTGTCCAGATAGGCCCGATTGCGACTTAGCAGGCAACTGGATTCGTGGGAAGTCACATTATAAGAACCGAAGACTTCCGCAAAGTGATTGACAAATAAGGATTGCATATCCGAGCCCGGTGTGAAGAGCACACCACACCGGGTGTATTTTTCCGCGATCGTTTTGAGCTTGTCAGCCGCCAGATTCAAGGCTTCATCCCAACCGAGCCGGCGCCATTTTCCCTCACCCCGCTTTCCCGTGCGAAGAAGCGGATATTTCAGGCGATCCGGATCATAGAGCTGCTGAATGCCCGCGTTGCCGCGCGCACACAGCATGCCCCTGGATTTGAGGAATTTGGGATTGGGATCCAGCTTCGTGACCACCCCGTCCTCCACCCGCGCCACCAGGCCGCACCGGTTAAGGCACATATCGCACGCTGAATAATGATGTGAAATTTTGCTCGCCGCTTTTGCTTTGCCCGCCGGCACCAGCGCGTGTACCACCGGCGGGCGGCTCCCCACGGCTGCCGCCGCGGTGGCCGCCCCGGTCCACTTGAGAAAACTTCGTCGCGAAATGGCTGTGCCCGATTCAAACGTCATTTTATCTCTCCTCGATTATTTACACTTCGCGGGGGATGGGGAGTCAAATGCATGCTCGTATAGATAGGTATAGATATCATTCAGGTCTTCCGCGCTATGCTTTTCCCATTCCGCCTTGCAAGCCAATTGCTTGTATTTTTCGGGGGCGAACACCCGCGTCCATTGGGCCTGCGTTTTGCTGTCCGGACCTAGCGCCTTGGCGCTCGCTCCGTCCTGATGACACGTTCGGCAGGTATTGCGGAAAAGATGTTTTCCCTTTCGCGCATTGCCCTTGTCCGCCGAGAAACTTAAAGACGAAAAACCAAAGACCAAACAGAGAGAAACAGTCATCAATACGGTTTTTTTAAACATGATACCATCCTTTCAAAAGAAGTGGTGGGTCGATGGGCCCGTTATTCTCCGTCTAAACGATCAGCGGCGTGAAACGGACCCACCTCCGTTGGTTTTTAATATCTAATGGTTGCAGACATATATAAGTTCCAGACCTCATCAATGACTGGGAACAGGGTGTCCAGGGCAGTGGCGTCCGAGATGCTCACCGGTTTTCCCAGCGGGTTGCCGGACCCGGTGTACTCATAATCATAGTATTGGCCGCCGAGCTTCAGGAAGAAATTATCCCGAAAGATCGGCTGAATGTAATAGCTCTCCCAGACCTGTCCGCGAGTGGCCAGTTTGCTGCCGATCAGGGAGTCTTCCGCACCGGTAAAGTTAAACCAGTATTTAGAGCCGTAGTTGTATTCGATGCCCAGGCGCGCATTAAACGGCATGGGGAAGAGCGCCCCGGCATAAATGCTGTAGCCGTCCTGTTCTTCCAGTTGACCGTTGGAGCTTAGCAGACTGTATCCCAGCAGATTCCAAAAGGGATTCTGGGAGACTTCGGTGGGGTCCGTGTGCGACCATCCCATCGACAGGAATAAATCGATATCCCAGTCAACCCATTCCAAGAGGTTGCTTCTAAGCAGCAGCACGGCCGCATCCCAGTTGCCGATATTGGTGGAAGGCTCCATGCGGCTGATAAAGGCGCTGCTGCTGTTGGGGGTAAAATGATAAGCGCCCGTCGCACTGTCTACGGAGATGATAAAGGGCATGACGGTCAACCCCGTAAACCCGTCCGTAATATCGGAAGCGTGCGCGTAGTTCAATTCCGCGCTCCAGATATCGTTGTCAAAAAGGGTGGCGATAAAGCCCATCAGGTGGACGTCTTCCAGATCTGACTGGCTGGTAAGAGATCCGCTGTTTCCCCAGTCGCTTTCAAAACCCACACCGTAACAAAGCTTGAACGCAAACCCGGGAATGCCGGTCATCTCTTCCAGGCCGAAGCTCAACGATGCGCCGTCAAACTGCCAGTTGATCAGATGGGCCATCGGGGAGCCGCCCTCAAGACTGTAATTACCGTATTCCAGCGGCGGCCCATCGGTGGACGGCCGGCGGCCCAGGGAAAAGTTGATGGGAACCATGCCGAGCTGGTCTTTGTAATTAAAATAGGCCCGCTCCAGGCGCAAGGTGTCCCCGTGGGGAAGGCTCGTGGTGTTGCCGTCAAACGTCATATCCCCCAGGCTGCCGGAATTGAATTTTACTTCTGTGCTGTCGCCCCAGACCTTGTAGGCCGCCAATCGTCCCTCAAAGTTGAGCTGGTCGTTGACCTTGGCCATCATGTTGAGCCGGAATTTATTGGTGTAAATGATGTCGTTATCGATATCCGCTTTCTGAGCCGGCGGAACCATGCCCATGGCGGCCATGCCCGCGATCGCCTGTTGAATCTGAGCCGCCGTCGCGCCGTTAAAGCCCGCGGGCGCAGGCGTGAAAAAACTGTTAAATAGTTCGGGCGGCGCGGTCAGCATATCCTGGTAGTGAATCGAATCAGCCCGGGAGCGAAGCTCAACCCCGAAAGCGAGCTTGTCGGTTTCCGTATGCATTTCCGCTTTGTTTAGGCGCTCATCGATTTCCTTGATTTCCGATTCTTTGGATTCGGTTTTCGATTCAATCGCCGCCAGCTTTTGTTGCACCGTTTGCATCATTTCGGTAAGCGCTTTCATCTGTTCCTTCAGCGCCTCCACCTCACTTTGTGCGAGTGAAATGCCGGGTGTTAAGCCTGTAACCAGAAAAAACAGGCCGATTAGTGCCGGCATGGCCCCTTGTTTCAACCGCTTTTGCAGTGGCATCCGTACCTCCTTTTTTTCCCTAACTTTGTTAGTAATAATTTAATTTAACAGGGCTTGTTGTATATAAACGGGATGCCTTTTAACCGGGTTTCAATCCGTTTTCTCTCCATCACGCAACCGGGAACGACGAAGCCGACACCCCGTTTTCTAATTAAGATAGAGCAATCTGCGTGCCAGAAGGTGGTGCCGCTGAAGTTTCCTTATAACGATTTGTAAATATAAGGTAAAAATCGCGTGGCGGTTTTAAGTGGGAGCCGATGGTGCCTATAAATTAACACATGTTAACTTAACAGGTTTACCCTCGTTTTTTTATAAAACCATCGTAACTGCTCAGTAGCCAGGAGACAGAATCCAGAATTCAGAATAAAAACAACTGAAAGCAGCCGGATGAATATAGTTGAATGAAGATTCAGGCGGTTCGAACTTCAGGACCTTTCGCTTCAGTGGCGTAAAGGAGCGCTTTCGGGTGCCTTTTGGGTTCTGATGGTAATTTCGATTCACCGCTTGTGAAATGACAAGATTAAGAGTAAGAGACGAAGCGAGTTTCAAAGACATCCCATGCCAGCGAAGCACTGCATTGGATAAAAATTGCAAGCCGCAACAAAACGCGATGCAACGAATCAGGGTAAATTTATTGGCATTGAGGACCAGGCGGTAGCGGATTTAAGATATCGGAGGCACGGTATGCGGGCGATCATTAGTGCGGTAGGCCATTACGCACCGGAAAAGAGATTGACGAATCAGGAGTTGGAAGAAATGGTGGAGACCAGCGATGAGTGGATTACCACCCGGTCCGGTATCAAGGAAAGGCGAATACTGGCGGCGGGAAAGGGGACGTCTTTCATGGCGGTTAAGGCGGCCCGGGCCGTGCTTTCTCAGCGAGGCGTCGATGCCGACGAAATTGATATGATTCTTGTCGCCACGGTTACCGCGGATATGATGTTTCCCGCCACTGCCGCGCTGGTTCAAAAAAAACTCAAGGCTACCAGGTGCTGGGGCTTTGATGTGGGCGCGGGGTGTTCCGGCTTTCTCTGCGCGCTGTCTACGGGCGCTCAATTTATTGAAACCGGAAAATATAAAAAGGTGCTGGTGATCGGCGCCGACAAAATGAGTGCCATCCTGAATTACGAGGATCGAAATTCATGCGTGCTGTTCGGGGATGGCGCAGGCGCCGTGTTGCTGGAACCCGGCCCGTCGGATGCCCCGGGGATTGAAGATTTTTTGATGCGAATGGATGGCGAAGGGGGTAAATACCTCTATATGCCGGCAGGCGGCAGCCTTCACCCCGCAACGATGGAAACGGTCCAAGACAAAATGCACTTTTTGGTTCAGGACGGCAAACCCGTATTTAAGGCCGCGGTCAACGGCATGGTGGAGGTGGCGGTTGATATTTTAGCGCGCAGCAACCTGACCGCTGAGGACTTGGATCTGCTGATCCCCCATCAGGCCAACCTCAGAATTATTGAGGCGCTGGCCGGCCGCCTGAAGATGCCCCTTGAAAAGATTATGGTCAATATCGAAAAATACGGCAATACGACAGCCGCCACCATTCCCATGGCCATGAGCGAGGCCCATGGCGCCGGGCGGTTGAAAAAGGGGAACCGGGTATTGCTGGCCGCTTTCGGCACCGGATTTATCTGGGGCAGCATGCTGCTCACATGGGCGATGGATTGAGGTCCTTTCTTAGTCGCTTTTTCTGCCGAAGGGGACACCGAGTTTTCGCATGCGGTGTCGGAGCGTTCTCGGATTGATGGCTAGAAGTTCCGCTGCGCCGTTTTTGCCCTCGACCTTGCCCTCGGCGATGGCGAGGGCTTTTTTTATGTGTTGGGCCATAACTTGATCCAGGTTGAGGAACGCCGGTTCAGCCGGATCGATGGTTGCGGCGGGCGGCGGCTCATTTTTTGTTCCGATATCTGGAAAGGTCAGCGGCTCGGACCGGTTTAGGATCAGGGAGCGCTCCACCGCGTTTTCAAGCTCCCTGACATTGCCCGGCCAATCGTAGGCGATCAGCTTGTGAATTTCACCGGGCGCCAGGGAGGGCACCTCCCCGATTTTCATCTCGGCCGCCTTTTTATGAATAAAATGCTGAACCAACGCCGGAATATCCGTTATCCGGTCTCGAAGTGGCGGAATGATAATGGGAAAGACCTTCAGCCTGAAAAAAAGATCTTCCCTGAACCTTCCCTGCTTGATCATTCGTTCCAGATCCCGGTGCGTGGCCGCGATTACCCGAATGTCCACATGAATGGTTTCCGAGCCGCCGACGCGTTCGATCTCCTTTTCCTGAAGCACACGCAAAATGCGGACCTGGGCTTCAAGGGGCAGCTCACCGATTTCATCAAGAAAAATGGTGCCTTTATGCGCCCGTTCGAAATGCCCACGGCGTTGGGACAGCGCGCCGGTAAAGGCGCCCTTTTCATGCCCGAAAAGTTCGCTGTCGATCAGGGTTTCAGGGATCGCGCCGCAATTGACACGAATAAAAGCCCCTTCACTGCGAGAGGACATGCTGTGAATGGCGCTGGCGATTACTTCCTTGCCGGAGCCGGTTTCCCCGAGAAGCAGAACCGGGCTGTCCAGACTCGCCACTTGCCGGACCATGTACATAACCTGCTTCAATCCGAAATCTGCGCCGATGATATCCTCACCGGACAACCGGCGCAGCTCTTCTCTAAGATATTGTTTTTCTTCTGATAAAATATCTTTATAGTCTTGAAGCTTGCGGTATCGGACGCAGTTGGACAGTGCAATGGCAAAGGGCTCGTTGAGCAGGCTCAGCAGATCGATGTGGTGTTGCAGGGGGGTGTTTTCCGGATTAAAAATCACGGTGAGCATGCCGATGAACTTGCCTTCCAGCCAGAGGTCAAGCACCACGCAATGATGGTGAATCATTTCAGATGGCATCGTGTTTTCAAGCGCCGACTGGTAATTGCCCATGGGGCTGAATATTCGGACATGGGCTAGCGGCCAATGTTTAACCATCCGTTTGTGTGTTTCCGGAGATACGGGGGTTTTGATGGACACCGCCTCGCTAATGTCATGAGTTGCGATGGCGATGGTTTCAATTAGGCCGAGGTTGATGTCCAGCAGGTTCAAGCTCATTCTGCACGCCGGTATGATATCTTTCACATACTGAAGACAGTTCCACAACGCCTTTTCAATCTCCAGGCTGCCACAGATTCTCAGTGTTGCCTCTTTAAAAAAGGTTTTTTCGTCCACGTCCACGCGTTTTCTCCAGTATTGACCGTGAATGCTCCGGTCGAGCAGATGACAACTATCATATACGCTGGTTCAACGTACAGCCTGCAAATATGATAGTCAATATCTATCTTATTTGGTAGTCAGGAGGGTTGTCGGGGGGGGGTGGCATCCCCCCTATTCATTAGATTTCTGTTAATACAAGGTATTCTTGTTGATAAGCAATTTTGGCATCTCTTTTGCTTTAGTATGTCTGCAATAAAGCAGCAACGATAACGGCTTCTACTGAAATGCACGGCCGTAAATATAAAAAAGGCTTTATGTCAGGTTATACGCCTTTATTACCACTCATTATTTTCAGTTCTTAGTTTTTCTTACTTCCTATGTAACCCCCTCTGAATGGTATTTGCATTCAGAGGGGGAGTGAGTACCATATATGGCCTGGGTTGAAATGATTAGAGTCAGGGTGGCTGGCAACAAAGAACTTGAGGCCGATGAAAGCTTGCCCGAAACGATAGGCGGGTTGCCCTCATCGCCGGGCCTTATGGATATTAAATATTTTATACATGGTAACGTGCCGGGCGATCGCATGATTATACTAAAATGGGAGGCTCCGCACCCGCCGATTCTCGGCAGTGAACTATCGCATGGATTGATCCAGGAACTCAAGCGGTTCGGACCGGTTGACTACTCATTCTGGGTTGAAAAGAGTGCTTAATACGGGGAATACGTCCCTGATTGCGTTAGGCGTATCGGGAACGTGCGGCATCGGCTTACATGTAACAGGCGTGTGCTTTGGAATTTGCTATCTTGCTGAAAAAAGATCTCAAGCTTAGCTCCCCCCCCCTTGAAGGTTATGGTCGTTTGTTAACGAGTTTTACCCTCTATGCTTTGTGAAAGAATCAATAAATTCAGTTGTTCCAAACACACAACGGGGACCGCTGTAAGCCGAATGCCGATGAATTAGATAAAAATACCTGCGGTGCGGCCGCTTCTTAGTAACTAAAGGCAGGAATTGAGGCGAAGGTTATGGGCGTACGGGAAAGAAAAGAAAGAGAACGGGAGCGCCGCAGACAACAGATTATTGTTGCGGCCAAACGTGTTTTTTCCGAAAAAGGCTTCACCAGAGCCAGAATGGAAGATATCGCCAATGAAGCGGAATTGGCGCCAGCCACCCTGTACATCTACTTTAAAAATAAAGAGGAGTTGTTCGCCTCTTTTTCCCTGACCTTGCTGCAATGCCTTTCCGCCAAGCTAAAGACAATTGTTAATGATCCCGGCATGGGATCCGAAGATAGGTTGGCAAGCCTGCGCGTTGCGCTTTACGAAATCTACGCATTCGATCCCTGGGGAATGGGCAGCATGCTTCAGGTGCAGTCCGGTGAGATCTTCAGTAATTTATCGGATGAGTTCCTTCAAACCTTCAGGGGATTGTTCAAACGGTCCAACCTGTTGCTTAAGACGCTCTTTCAGGAGGGAATCGATACGGGTGTGTTTGTGAATAAGCACCCCATGGCCATGGTCAATATTTTATGGTCCACCCTGGCGGGTGTACTGCTCATGGAAAGAAATCGCAAGGTGCTTCAGAGCGAGGATGGCGGATTCAGGGACGCGTTTAACTTCGCTTTTGATATTATTGAGCGCGGTTTGAGGCGGACCTATCTTCAAAAGGAAGTGCGGGACAAGGTTTGTTGTCAGTGCGCCCTGAAGCAGGATTGCAGCGGCTTGCGAGAGCTTTTTAAAACCCCCTATCCCAATTGCGCGGAACTGGTTGCCATTTCGAGCGCCAATGCGGCTATTGGGTTGATAAAGCCTGCTGATACCTCTACGACGGCGCACGCCGGTTGTTATGTATAAGCGCCCTTTGGTGGGTGAGTCCTGAGGAATGAATTGTAGATGCTCAGCGTTTAAAATACCGGTACGGCGTTTCTCGGCGTTACCGTAAATATAGTGATTTTCGACCCTCTCGTTGGTGGTTACGCGTCGCAGGCCCATAGGCCTTCGGCGCGTAGCTTTTTATTGGGGCACGGGTTTGACCGGAAAATGGGTGTCACTGAGGGATTGAAAAAAAGGTGTCACCATGATAGGTCATCTTCAATATGCCATATGCCAAACCGAGCCCGGCCGACTGCCGGCACAATCACCATTGCTTTATTAACTAGTGGGAAAATATGTTAAAAGACGCACCCGAATCGTATGACCAATTTATCAAGGCGCTCATGAATATCAGCCGGGCGATTACTTCCGAGATGTATTTGGAAGATATTCTGAAGCTGATTGTCATGGTGACGGCAAAGGTGACGGGGGTGGATATCTGCTCGCTGTGGCTGATCGACGAGAGTGTGACGCCCAATGTGATTCGGCTGAAAGCCACTCAAGCCATCGATCCAGAGTACCTGGTCGAGCGGGTGTTGAAGATGAGCGAGGGGGTGGTCGGTTATGTGGTGTCGAACAAACGGCCGCTCATTGTGCCGGATGTTCTGGAAGAGCCGAAATTCAAGGAAAAGGAGATGGCCAGGCGTCTGGGGCTCGTTTCCATGGTTGGCGTGCCGCTGGAAGTCAAGGGCGGCCGGGTCATCGGCGCACTGAACTGTTTTACGGCACAACCGCATACCTTTTCCGAAACCGAGGTCAACCTCGTTCAAACGGTAGCCAATCAGGCGGCGGTGGCTATTTTAAACACGGAGTTGATGGTCAAGACTACCGTCATTCAAGAAGAGCTGGAAACGAGAAAACTGGTTGAACGCGCCAAGGAAGTTCTGATGAGCAAGCGCAATAAAACAGCCGAACAGGCGTTTCAATGGCTTAGGAAACGAAGCATGGACACCCGAAAACCCATTCGTCAGGTGGCGGAGGCGATTTTGTTGTCCGAGGAACTTGAATAGGCACACCGCACCTGATAAATACGGCAAAACCGCTTTGGCCCTGCTTCTTTAGCGCCGGCCTTCGGGGTTTGTTCCAATTATGGCCGACTGCCCGCTCATGGGCACTTCCATTCTCCATGAAGCATTATACCAGGAAGCGGCATAGGGTTATGTCTCTTGCGATGTTCACCCTATAAAAAACAAGAATAAAAGCAACGACGGGGATAGGTTTGATGGGCAAACGCGCTTGCCGGGTGGTCCGGTGCGTTGATACGGTTTTCGCGGTGACGTGGCGAATTTTTCTCTTCATCGCGCTTATTTTATGCGGCGCTTGTACCAAAAAGGAAATCAAACCGGTGGGTTGGGATACACCCGATGCCGCTTTGTACGCAACCGCCGAACGGCTGTTTGACGCAAAATCATATGATGAGGCGCTCGCCGCTTATCAGTCCTATTTGGTTCAGTTTCCGGGCAAGCCCATGGCGGACGCAGCACTGATGAAAATAGGCCGAATCCATTCCGTCAAGGGCGATTTCCGTGAAGAAGGTCTGGCGTTTCAACGGCTCTTCACCGATTATCCGCGCAGTTCGTTCGCCCCTGATGCCAAGGTGGCCTATCTTATCGCACTCTATAAGGAGGGCGATTATGCCGCTGCTGTAGATCAATCGCAATCGTTTTTGCGTGATGCGCTCCTGCCGAAAAATCAAAAAATTAGAATCCTGACCCTGATAGGGGATATTCATGTCGCAACCGGCGCGGTTTCGCAAGCCACAATGGCCTATGCCAACGCCTATATACTGGCCGATGTGTCCGGCCAACCCGCAATTTGGCAGCGTTTTCGAAATGCCGTCGGCTCATTGAATGCCGCAGATATCGAACGGTTCCTGGCTTCGCCGCCGAAGGGAACTTTCGGCGGGTTTTTTTTGTATCATCTTGGCCTGGGGTTTTCTGAAATAAACAGAGACGCAGAGGGTGTTGGTGTTCTTTCCGCGATGGTCACGCAATTTCCGAATCATGCGCTTATCCCGAATGCCCGGCGTTTATTGGAAATGCTGAACGAAAAGATCGGGCCTGGAAAAGTCACCATTGGGTGTCTCCTGCCCTTATCCGGTTCTTACAAAGCCTATGGTCAGCGGGCGTTGAAGGGGATCGAACTCGCCATCAGTCAACGAGATGAAACAAATGGAAGATTGACGTTTCAAGTGATAGTCGAGGATACGGCCTCTGATCCGACACGCGCGGTGGAGGCGGTCCGTCAACTGTGTGATGCCGGGGTGACGGCCATCATCGGGCCGATGCTGACCGCTTTTCCGGCCGCGGAAGCAGCGCAAGCATGCGGTGTTCCCCTCATTGCCTTGACCGGAAAGGACGGTATTACGGATTTGGGAGACCATGTTTTTAGAAACTTTCTGACGCCCCGCCTACAGATGGTTTCTCTGGTGTCTTACGCCGTCAAGGTGTTGGGGCTTAAACGATTTGCCATGTTATATCCCGAAGAAAAATACGGCACCATCCTGATGAGCCTGTTTTGGGATGCTGTGATGGATCAGGGCGCCATTGTAACGGGAGCCGAGGCGTATCGGTCTGACGCAGTTGATTTTGAGCAACCCATCAAAAAGCTTGCTGATCTGTACTACAAGATGCCGAAGGATTTAAAGGCCGATTCAGCTGCGCAACCGGGCATAATGGAAGACGAAAAAACTGCGCCTCAAGCGGTTGCCGGTTTTGATGCGATATTTATTCCGGATGCCCCCGAAAAAGTGGGAATGATCGTTTCTCAGCTTGCCTTTTATGATGTGAACAAGGTGGTGCTTCTGGGAACGAATTTATGGCATTCCGATGAACTCATCAAAGCCGCCAAGGGATATGTGCAAAACGCCATTGTCCCGGACGGATTCTTTCTTGAAAGCGAACTGCCGCAAGTCGAGTCATTTGTAGAAGCGTTCAAGAGCGTTTACGGAGAGTCGCCCGGATTTATCGAAGCCGTTGCCTTTGATACCGCCAAGCTGATATCAGATCTTGTTTCACAGCCGAAAAATATCAAGTCTCGCCGTGCATTTCGGGAGGCTATCGGCGCGGTTCGAGATTACCCCGGAGTTACCGGGCGAACCTCTTTTACGGGAAACGGCGATGTGGAAAAAGACGTATTCCTTTTAAGAATCAAAGGCGATCGCTTCTGGTCGGTTCAACCTATGAATTAAGGGAAGGGGGTCACAGGTTGAATCTTGCCTATGGTGCTTATGCCGTTCTGAGTTCCGGCCTTTTTGTGTCGGCATTCCCATTATATTGCCTCTATGCAAAATGGTCGCGTCAACCGCGGCGGCAAATGTCCCAGCGGTTGGGGATTTATGGCGCACACGCCCGAGCGATAAGCGGCACTCCCCGTATCTGGATACACGCGGTGTCGGTTGGCGAGGTCACGGTCGCGGGCGCCATCATTCAGGCATTGAAAAAGAGGATGCCCCATTGCGTTATTATTCTTTCCACGACGACGGCGCACGGGCAGGCCGTGGCCGTGGAGAAGCTTGCGGCGCAGGCCGTGTGCCTCTACGCGCCCATTGATTTTATTCTCTCCGTTCAAAACGCCCTTAGCGTGCTTAAACCCGATATTCTCGTCTGCCTTGAAACGGAGATTTGGCCCAATTGGTTAATGGCCGCGCATCGAATGGGGATTAAAACGGCCCTGATAAACGGCAGATTGTCCGTTCGCTCCATTAAGCGATACCGGAAAATTCGTCCGCTGATGAAAGAGATATTCACCACGCTGGACGCGTTTAGCATGATTCACGCAGAAGATGCCAAGCGCATTCAACAGCTCGGTGCGCCGTTGCAAAACATATCGGTGGGTGGCAATGCCAAATATGATCTCTTGCGTGCCGCTACAGAAACGGCGACCGCCGATGCCATGAAAAAACTGTATCGGGTCACGCCGGACCAGCCGGTTTTGGTGGCGGGTAGCACCCGGGGCGCTGAAGGTGATCTTGTTTTGGCGGTGTTTCAAAAAATCATTGCGCAGTTTCCACAGGCGTTGCTCATCATTGCGCCCAGACATTTGAAACGCGTTCCGGAAATCAGTGAGCGCGCGCGTCATCTCGGCTTTTCCTGCCAGCTGCGAACCCGACTTAATGAAACGAACGCACCGAGAACGGCGTCGGTGGTGATCATCGATACCATCGGAGAGTTGCAGGCCATCTATGGTATTGCCTCGGTTGTTTTTTGCGGGGGGAGTCTGGTGCCGTTGGGCGGGCAGAATATTCTGGAGGCGGCTGTTTGGGGAAAACCGGTTATCTACGGTCCGTCCATGGACGATTTTCGCGATGCGCGGGAATTGCTTGAAAGTACCGGCGGGGGCATTCAGGTGGCAAATGAAGTCGAGCTGGCTGAGAAAGTGGCTGATTATTTTTCGCGACCGGATATGGCGGCAGGAATCGGTTTTCGAGCAAAGCAAGCGGTTTTGTCCCAAAGTGGTGCCGCCGACCGGCATGCGGCCGTGATTTATCGACTGCTTTCCAACTCATAGCCATCACTCATTAACCAACAACCCCTGGCCGGTCGCGTCCAGCACGCTGTCCCATAACCTGCCGGTGGGATTGACCTGTTTGCGTTTGCCGCTTGCCGCGGTCATGGGAACATGCACGAATTGCTCATTCCATCGCCCGATCAGCAGTTTTGTTTTTCCGGCCATGCCCGCATGCACCGCATTCCTGCCCAAGAAACTGCAAAATACATGGTCATTGGCGTTGGCTGGCAGGCTGCGAATCATGTAGCTCGGGTCTATATATTTGATGTTAATTTTGATGTCCTTTTTTTGAAAATAGTTGGAGATGGTATTTTTTAAAAAGATGCCGATATCTTTCAACTTGATGTTGCCGGATTCATCCAATTGGCTTTCATCGTCCTTGAAAAATTTTTGACCGGCCCCTTCCGCCACGACGATAACGGCATGCCCGCGAAGGCTGAGCCGTTTTTCAAGCGCGTTTAATAAGCCCTTTTCGCCTTCCAAATCAAAATCTGCTTCAGGAATAAGGGTGAAATTGACATCCTGTTGCGCGAGCGTGGCAGTGGCGGCAATAAATCCCGAGTGCCGCCCCATGAGTTTGATCAATCCGATACCGTTCGGATAGCCTTCCGATTCGGCATGCGCCGCCTTAATGGCTTTCGTGGCTACATCCACGGCTGTATGAAACCCGAAGGAGCGGGAAACCAGGTAAATATCGTTGTCGATGGTTTTGGGAATACCCACGACGCTGATTTTTAATCCCCTTTTTGTAATTTCTTCCGCGATCAGCGTAGCGGCCTTGAGCGTGCCGTCCCCGCCGATCATGAACAAAATGCCGATATTCATTCGCTCCAGGCTGTCGACGATGTCTTCAATCGGTTGCGGACCCCGGGAGGAGCCGAGAATGGTTCCGCCCATTTCCAATATGTTTACGACGCGTTCCGGGCGCAGTTCGATCACATCGTGCCCGTAGGACGGAATAAACCCCTGCAGGCCATAGCGAATGCCGTAGATATTACGAACGCCGTATCCATAGAAAAGCTCCAGAACAAGGGAACGAATGATATCGTTGATGCCCGGGCATAATCCGCCGCAAGTCACCATGGCGCAGCGGAGTTTGCTGGGGTCAAAATAAATGGTTTCTCGGGGACCAGCCAGTTCAAAGGACAACGGTGTTATCCCCCGTGCAATGGTTTCGTGTAAATGGGTGATATCCGCATTAATGAGCACTCTTTCTTTTTCGGACACAAAACGGCGGGACCGTAACCCGTATCGCCCCCGTTGAATCGAGGTGGGGATTTTTGATTCCCCGAGCGTGGGAATGTTAATGTCAATATCGGTGATATCCATTTTGCGTTTTACTCCATATCAAGGGTTGCCCGGTTAAGTCGAATTACTATGAATAAAGGCCGTTATATCTACCTGTGTTATTGTAACATCACTCATCGCTGATGGTGAATCAACAGCCGTTGAACTTGAATTGCCCCTTGCCGAGAATGTCATGCAGATGCAGTATGCCTTGCACTTCTCCGGTGTCATTGATAATCGGAAGGACGGTGATTTGGTGCTTTTCCATAAGGTTAAGTGCATCAAACGCCGGTGTATCCGGCCCGAGTGACAGCGGGTTCCGGGTCATGACATCCTTGACTGGCAAGGAGAGAACATCGGGCCGGCGGATAAGCAGCCGCCGAATATCCCCGTCTGTGATGATGCCGGCAAGCGTATTAGCTTCCGAGAGGACGATGGTGACCCCCATTTCCAGGCGGTTGATTTCTTCAAGCGCGTTCGCCATGGTCGCATGCACCGGTATGGCGGGGATTGATGAACCTGTCAGCATTAAATCCTTGATGCAGCGGGCCAGCCGTTGCCCCAACAATCCGCCAGGGTGAAATTTCTTAAAATCACTTGATTTAAATGCATTTTTGTTAATCAGGACAACAGCCAGCGCATCTCCCATTGCCAGCAGCGCGGTTGTGCTGGCCGTCGGCGCAAGCCCCAGGGGACAAGCTTCTTTTTTGACGCCCACATTCACCACAATATCACTGTGGTTTGCGAGGGAGGAAGCGGGGTTTGCCGTCATCGCCACAACCTTGCACCCCAGGCTTTTAATACTTGGAATCAACAGGTTTAATTCATCGGTCTCGCCGCTGTTGGACAGCGCTAAAAATACATCGTGTTTGGACACCATGCCCAGGTCTCCATGCATGGCCTCCACGGGGTGCAAAAACAGGGCACGCGTGCCCGTACTGTTGAGGGTGGCCACGATTTTTCTGCCGACAATGCCGGATTTGCCTATGCCCGCCACAATCACCCGGCCGGCGCATCGGTAGACCAATTCCACCATGTCCGCGAAATGCCCGTCAATGCGATCAATCAGCTCAAGGATGCCTTCCGCTTCGATTCGAAGAACTTCCTTTGCTTCCTGAATGATCCGGGAATCTTGTTCCATGCTTTCCAAAGCGCCCCTTTTCGCTAAAATGGGTATATTTCAGAAAATTCATCTGCTGGTGCTTGGGCGCTACATTGCCAATTTTCAGTTCAAAATGCAAGGGCCAAGGCATTGAAAACAGCATCAGCACTTGATAAAGGCAGAGCAGATACAAAAGTTCAACTATCTTTGGCTAGTTTTTTGAAAATGAATGGCGAACGTGAAGGGTTACCAATGGGAATGGATACGATAAACAGCTGGCTTGAGGCGGCCGCAGGGAAATGGGGGCATAGACTGGCGATCAGCTTTTTACGCGCCGGGAAAATAGAAACACAATTGACGTACGCGCAATTATATCATGAGATTCGTCAATTTGCCCTTTTCCTGACATCTTTGAGTGTTCAAAAGGGCGACCGTGTCATTCTGTTGATTGAAAAATCGCTATCGGCCGTTGTGGCCCATTTTGCCATCCTGCAATTGGGGGCCATCGCCGTGCCGCTTAACCCGGGTTTTAAACAAACCGAACTGGAATATTTGCTGCATGATGCGGATGCAGCCCTTGTTATTACGGAATCCGAAAGAAAAGCGCTGATCGAAACCATCGATTCGACCCTTCCAGTGGTTACGGTTTCGACACAGCAGCCTTACCGGAAAGTCGACCGTTTCCGAGGGGCCGCAGTGCCCGGGCTTCAAATAGACGTCACCCCTGAAGATCCGGCGCTTATCATCTATACCTCCGGTACCACGGGAAACCCCAAGGGCGCGGTCCTTACCCACAAGAACCTGGTAAACGATGCCCGAAACATTATTGCAATCTGGGAAATGACGCAAAAAGATATTCTATGCCATGCCCTGCCGCTCTTTCATGTTCACGGGCTGTGTTTTGCACTTCATACCCCCTTGTTCAGCGGCGCGCACGTACGTCTGCTGGACCAGTTCATGCCCGAAATCGTTTTGAATGAATTATCCGGGAAGACAGATGGCGAAGCGTGTACGGTGTTGATGGCGGTTCCAACCATGTATACGAAATTAATGAATTTTTCCCGGGAAAGACCGGTGAATTTCAGTTCACTTCGGTTATTGACCTCCGGTTCGGCGCCGCTGCCGGCCGCGGCGTTTGAGCGGATTCACAAGATGTTCGGTATTCGGCCGGTTGAAAGAGAAGGCATGTCGGAAACCGGCATGAATTTTTCGAATCCGCTGCGCGCGGAACAAAAGCCGGGATCGATCGGCCTTGCCTTGCCGGGGGTTGCGGTTCGCATCGTCGATCCGGTTACATTTAAAGATGTCAATATCGGAGAAATCGGAGAACTGTGGCTTAAGAGCCCATCCATTACGCCGGGATATTGGCGAAAACCCGATGAGACCGCGGCGAGCTTTGTCGACGGTTGGTTCAGAACCGGAGATCTCGGGAAAATGGATAAAGAGGGCTATTATTATCTCACCGATCGCATGAAGCACATCATTATTACAGGCGGTGAAAATGTGTCAGCAAAAGAAGTCGAAACGGTGATCAACCGAATGGAAGGGGTGATTGAATCTTCGGTCGTGGGGGTGCCGGATGATCGATGGGGAGAGAAAGTGGCTGCAGCGGTGGTGGTCAAACCGGAATACCATTTAACCAAAATTCAAATTCAGGCCTTTTGCAAAGAAAGGCTTCATGACTGGAAATGCCCGAAAGAAATACTATTTATAAACGAGATACCTAAAAACACGATGGGAAAGATGCTCAAAACAGTGGTGAAGGCCTATTTTATGAATTCGTGAGCGGGTTACCCCTTTCCGTCAATTTCATCCACGCGGGCCCTTAATTTTTTCAATTCCTTCCATATTTCCGGTAGTCGCCGAATCAGGACATAGGCCCGTTTGGCTTTTTCCGCTTTATACGCGGGGTATCCAAACAGTTTTTCCCCATCGGCGGCGTCATCGCCCACACCGGACTGCGCGCCGATCATCACGCCGTTACCGATATTCAAATGCCCGGCAATGCCCGCCTGACCGCCGGCCACACAGTGATGACCCAGCGTCGTGGACCCGGCAATGCCCACCTGGGGCACCAGCAGGCAGTGAGGTCCCATTTTGGTTCCATGGCCGATGACCACGGAATCGCCTACCTTACACCCTTGCCCAATCAGGGTATCGCCCATGGATCCGCGCTCGACACCGCTACCAGCGCCTATTTCCACGTCATCTTCTATCACCACGCTTCCGATATGCGGAATTTTGTAATGAACCCCATTATGCGTGGCGAAACTGAACCCATCTTCGCCGATGGTGGCGTTTGCGTGAATAATGACACGATTGCCGATTCGGCAGCGCTCATAAATGACGACATTGGGATAGAGAATGCAGTTATCACCGATAACAGTTCCCGAACCGATAAAGACGCCCGGATAAATGACGCAGTCTTTACCGATGCTGACATATTCGGATAAGCTTGCAAAATCACCGATGCAGGTGCCGGTCCCGATAACGGCATCGGGTGCGATGGCGGCCCGGTTGCTGATTCCGGATAAGGCATGGCGACGATGACCGTGCAGCAACACGGTAATCAGCATAAACGCGTAATAGGGATCTTGGCAAAGCAGCAGGGAAGCTGAAGTTTCCGTGGTCTCCTTTACAACAATGGCGGAAGCCCGCGTGGTTTTAACTTGGGGCGCGTATTTGGGGTTTGCCAGAAAGCTGATATCGCCTTTGGCGGCCTGTTCCAAACTTGCAGCAGCACGGATTTCCAGATTCGGATCGCCGATAACCTTACCGGCCACATGTTCCGCCAGCTCGCTCAGAGTGTATGATGGCATTCAAGAACCTCATTGACTTGATATCGATTGATTGAGGTTTTTCATTAGCATTCAGGGAAAGTCTGTTCAAGGAGAATGTGCCACATGGTTTGAGTCGATATTTATATTGAGCCATTTTGTTTTTAACCCAAAAGCCGCTTTTGCCGGCCTCTCCATATATCTTCCTTGAATCGTTGTATCGAAACCTATATGGTATCAATCCGAAGAATGCGCCTGAAAGCGCTTTTTTAAGCCGATTATATTTAAGATTTTGAGGATGACCGATTCATGAACATTAAGACAAAGATCGTTGCAACCATCGGCCCGGCGTCAAACACACCGGCGGTCCTAAAAGCGCTTATCGAGGCGGGCATGAATGTGGCGCGTTTAAATTTTTC
Organism: Desulfobacterales bacterium; assembly: GCA_034003325.1. Taxonomy (NCBI): domain Bacteria; kingdom Pseudomonadati; phylum Thermodesulfobacteriota; class Desulfobacteria; order Desulfobacterales; species Desulfobacterales bacterium. The sequence goes on along the minus strand of JAVEYW010000010.1, from coordinate 59,305 downwards.
TCACGGCAACTATGAGTCTCATGCGGAGGTTATTCGAATGATCCGCTCTCTGTCGAGATCCATGAGCCGACCCGTGGGCATCCTTCTGGATCTTCAAGGCCCCAAAATCCGGGTGGGGAAGCTTGTGGACGGGCAATCGGTTCTCCTTTTGGCCAATCAGGTTTTCAGTATTACATCGAGGCCGATACTCGGCACGGCGGAAATCGTTTCCACCACTTATCAGCATCTTCCATCGGATGTGGAAACCGGGAATGCCATTTTATTGGATGATGGGCTGATTCGTCTGCGAGTGGAATCAAAAACCGGGGACACCGTTTTGTGCCGCGTGATCAATGGCGGCGTGCTGAAGGAAAACAAGGGCATCAACCTGCCGGGTGTTACAGTTTCAGCCCCCTCCCTGACGGAAAAAGATAAGAAGGACGTTAATTTTGGCATTCAAAACGGGGTCGACTATTTTGCCCTTTCCTTTGTGAGAACAGCCGATGACCTGTGTCAGATAAAGGCCCTCATGCACGCTCAAGGGGTGAATATTCCCGTGATTGCGAAAATTGAAAAACAAGAGGCGGTGGAGAATCTGGAGGCTATTCTTGATGTGGCGGACGGCATCATGGTGGCGCGCGGGGATCTGGGCGTCGAAATGCAACCCGAGCTGGTGCCGACCATTCAGAAGCAGATTATTAAAAACGCTGTGCGGAGAAACAGACCGGTGATTACCGCGACGCAGATGCTGGAAACCATGACCATCAACCCGATTCCCACGCGCGCCGAGGCATCGGATGTGGCCAATGCCATTTTGGATGGGACCGATGCTGTCATGCTTTCCGGAGAAACCGCTTCGGGCAGTTATCCTGTTCAGGCCGTTCAAATGATGGCCAAGATCGCCGCAGAGGCTGAAAAATCCCCTTTCATGAACTACAATATGTATTACGAACAGAATCTGAAAGACATTATCGCGCACGCCGTGGCACAATCCGCGGTGAATCTTCTTCATGAAACGGACGCAAAATGCCTGCTGGTTTTTTCTCAATCGGGGAAAACCGCCAAACAGGTTTCCAAACAACGGCCGTCAAGGCCCGTGTATGCCTTTACTTCCAGCAAAAAGACTTACAACCGCCTCAGCCTCATATGGGGCGTGGTTCCCATGTTTGTCGCCAAAATTATTGATGCCAAAAGGCTGATTGAAGCCAGCGAAAATCTGCTGATCAACAAGGGCGCTTTTTCAAAAGATGATCTGATCGTGCTTGTTATCGGCATGGGGTTAAAGGTTGGGTCCACCAACATGATTAAAATTCACCGGGTCGGGCAGGAGGATTAAGGCCTTACATCATTAAACCGCTTTTTTATCCGCTTATCGCCTTGCAGCCATACAGTTACCCGCTCATTTTTCTTCGTAAAGTATGAAAATCGGATAATAACATAGTGCACGGTTGCGCGAACATGCAAGATGCACTAACCGGATTGCTGTTGATAAATAGCACTATTTTTATAACAGCTTAACGCATGAAGCCCCTCTTTTTAATATTCAAAAAAAACAAAATTGTTCTACATAACTACAAATTTGTCGTTTTTTTTGGGTGCTCTCCGCCAGCTTAATTCCCGACCATAATAAAAATATTATAAAGAATATAAACAGTTAAATATTATTAGATCTCCTGGCACACTGCTTGCTTATATTCAGTGTAACTTTGTCAAGAGGAGCGAACGATATCAACCCAAGGAGATTGTTTCAATGAAAAAAATCGAGGCCATCATCAAACCCTTTCAACTGGATAATGTCAAAGATGCCTTGAATGGGCTGGGCATCAAGGGAATGACAGTTACCGAAGTCAGAGGCTATGGGCGACAGCGCGGTCATACCGAAATTTATCGAGGCGCTGAATATCAAACGGAATTTATACCGAAAATCAAAATCGAAATCGTGGTGGAAGCCATTATGTCCGATAAAGTGGTGGAAGAAATCAGGGCCAGCGCCAATACCGGAAAGGTCGGAGACGGTAAAATTTTTGTGCTTCCGGTTGAATCGGCGACGCGAATAAGAACCGGTGAAAAGGGCAAAGATGCCATTTAATAATATGATCAAAAATTACATTTTTGTTTCATGGATTCCAAATTAAATATATGGGAGACACGCATTATGAAAAAAGCACTTCTTTTATCAGGGATTCTTGTGGCGGGTGTTTCGACGGCCCTGGCGGCGGATGCTGATCCGACGGTATTCAGCAACAAGGACGCCATCGATTTGATTCAGACCCATGCCAATTATCTGTGGACGCTGGTGGCCGCTGCCTTGGTGTTTTTCATGCAGGCGGGCTTTGCGCTTGTGGAGGCCGGATTTACCCGCGCCAAAAGCGCTATTAACATCATGATGAAAAACCTCATGGATTTTTCCATGGGCTCCATTGTCTACTGGGCGGTTGGTTTTGGCCTCATGTTCGGCGCCTCGCAGACGGGCTGGTTCGGCACCTCGGGATTTTTCTTAAGTGATTTTACGCCGGGCGGCGATCCGTGGGTATTGGCCTTCTGGATGTTTCAGGTTGTATTTGCTGCGACAGCCGCCACCATTGTGTCGGGCGCCATGGCCGAGCGAACCAAATTTTCGGGCTACCTTATCTATAGCGTGGTTATCAGTGGCTTGATTTACCCGATATTCGGCAGTTGGGCCTGGGGAGGCCTGTTCCACGGCAAAGGGTGGCTGGAAGGTTTTGGATTTATCGATTTTGCGGGCTCAACCGTTGTGCACTCGATCGGCGGATGGTCAGCTCTTGCCGGTGCCATCGTGCTGGGACCGCGACTTGGCAAATACGGAAAAGACGGCAAGGCAAGACCCATTCTGGGGCATAATATTCCTCTGGCGGCTCTGGGCGTCTTCATTCTTTGGCTGGGCTGGTTCGGTTTCAATCCCGGCTCCACCACAACGGCGGATAAAAGCATTGCCATGATCTTTGTCAACACGAACCTGGCCGCTGCGGCGGGCTGTTGTATCGCCATGTTTACGTCCTGGATTCGATTCGGCAAACCCGAAGTGGGCATGAGTCTAAACGGCGCGCTGGCCGGACTGGTCGGAATTACAGCCGGATGCGCCAACGTCACGCCGGGTAGCTCGATCATCATCGGTTGTGTGGCGGGTGTACTGGTAGTCTTCTCCGTGCTCTTCTTTGAAAAGATGCGGGTGGATGATCCGGTCGGCGCGGTGTCGGTTCATGGGGTGTGCGGCGCATGGGGAACGCTGGCGGCCGGGCTTTTCAACATCGAAGGCGCCACCCTGTCAATCGTCGGTGTGCAGTTACTGGGAATAGCGACTTGTTTTTTGTGGACCTTTCCGACAGCCTTCGCCTTGTTTAAAATCATCGACAAGACCATCGGTCTGCGTGTTTCCCCGGAAGAAGAACTCGAAGGCCTCGATCATGCGGAACACGGTGGGATTGCTTATCCGGACTTCGGTGTCTCGACACACGGCACGTCAGCCCCGCCGGTATCCGGATCTGCTGCCGGCAAGATGAGCATGGCCGCGAAACTGGCCGAACAGGCATAGACGGTGGTTTGATCCTTTGTCGGAAACATGCGCGAAATAGCATGCATCATTGGATAAGGTCGTTTGGCAGCCCAGCCGCCGAGCAGCCCATCTTTCGGCTTTGCCGGGATAGGCGACTGAAAGATGGCATAACAAACAATTGGTTAATGAGAAAGGAGAAGAGAACGTTTGTGTTACGATCATAAAAGTAAATAACCCAAATTAAAAAATGTATTTGTAACAAAGGAAGCAAATCAATTCAAAAGGAGAACTTGATAATGAAATTCGGAAAGGTTTATCTGGGACTGATCGTTATGATGGTTGGCATGGTGTCATGTTTTTCGGCTGCGGTTGCATCGGATGAAAAACCAACCTGTGATATGTCGCTTACCGTTTATTCTCAGTATATATGGCGCGGGTATGCCCTCAGCAAGGACAGCATCGTTCTTTTTCCTCAAACAACGGTTTCCTATAAAGGCTTTGGTTTTGATATGTGGGCCGATCTGGATACCGATTATTACGGGAATACGATCGACAACGGCAGCGAATTAAATGAAACCGACTTGACCCTGTTCTACGGCAACAGTATCGGCATACTCAGTTATTCGCTGGGGTGGATTTATTATGATTTTGACGGCGGCGAAGATCAGGAAGTGTATGCCACGTTCGGGGTTGATGTGCCCCTTTCGCCGGCCATCAGCATTTATCGGGGCATTGAACACTCGGCGGACACATGGTATTTCAAATTCGCCTTGTCTCACAGCTTCGAGCTCAAAAACAGCTGGTCCATCGATGTCGGCGGATGGGTTGGATATTATGATATTCAGGACGGCGCGTTGGACGGCGGAGATTACAGTGAATTTCATGATGCCACCCTTTGGGCGGGACTGAATATCCCCATAACCGACTGGTGCACCGTGACGCCGTCGATCAATTATTCTTTCCCATTGTCCGGTGAATCCGAGGATCTTATTGAAGCGGTCAGCTTTGGCAACGACTCCAATTTTTTCTATGGGGGGGTTAAGCTGGCCATATCGTTTTAACGATAGACGGCAGACGGTTGCGGCGGTCGCCATTGCCTGCCGATGAAGATATTTTTCAACATTCAACCCTGTTTCGACTCATTTTCCGCATAATGAACAAAGGCTCTTCACGGCCTGATCGTGAAGAGCCTTTCATCATTGCGGCCTTGAAGCGTCTTTCCAGCTGATAACAATGCCGTTGTTTTTTATGGAAGACTATACCCTTTTTGAGCACCAATTGATTTGAGATATTCCAGCAAGTTAAAATGGCTGAATTTTTCAGCGACATCATAGGCGGTTTGTCCGTCTGAATTTTTGACATTCACAGATGCGCCCAGTGAAACCAAATATTGGATTCCCTCTGTATAGCCGCTGTAGGCATACCAAATGATTGGCGTATTGCCCCGCTTGCTTTTGAAGTTGATATCAGCGCCTGCTTCAACCAATATTTTTGACAGCTCGATTTCCTTATTGAAAATGGGAGTCATATTTTCCGGGTCAACGGCATTTACATCAGCGCTTTTTTTAATCAACATCTCCGCCATGGCCTTGTTCTGGGTAATATGCAGCGGCGTTTGACCAGTATCGTCTCTTGCATTGACATTCACCCCTTTTTCGAGTTGCTGCAGGACCGTATCCACATCATTTTCATATACGGCTGAAAACATTTTATCGACTTCGCGGTCTGAAGCGGCAATTTTTTGAGGACGTTCGAATTTATCCTGTTTTGGTTTAGTCATCTCGGGGCTTTTAAAATCTGCTGTAAACGCTTTAGACCCGCATATGGAAAGGCTGACGGCGATCATTAGCGCCAGTTTCAAAATGCCCCATTTAGTAGGCCCTTTATCAGAAACACGCACGAAAAAGCGTGCATAACTGGAGCAGGTCGTTGGCAGCCCAGCAGCCGAGCTGTCCAGCCGCCCAGCGTCCGGCTTTGCCTGTTTAGGCCAATATCCACGTTGGATTAACATTTTTTTCCTCAGCATACTCAATGTCTTCCTCCGGTTGAAATAAAACCCGCCAACACCCTTGATCAATTTTGTCAATTTGCATTTCAGACGCATAAGGATATTCTTGTTTTTATTTTTTACGGCTTTTTGATTGGGTGCGAAGAAAATACTCTACATTATTCATATAAAAAAATATAATAACAATTTTGTCGTGGTTGTGCAAATTCGGAAATATGATTCGGAAATATGATTTTAACGTTTATAATTTTTTAATTTTACTTTAAGAATTCCTTTGTAGTGAACGGAGGAAATTGGATAAGAATCAGGGGGGCGAATGATCAAATGTTTGTGCCGGCACATTGTGGTTATCATCATTTTTTTGTTTTCCATGTCATTCTTCGCTTTTGACGCCAATGCGGTTGATTATCAGATTCTTTTCAGGCCGGATGCCAGCGGCGTTGTCGGTTGTTATGAATTTGCCGTAGCGGAAGTCGGCGGCCCATTGCTCACAAGCGTAAATGTCCTTTCCAGCGAAGGCATGCGGCAGAACTGGGGGATTGATATCGTTGGCGGAAGGGGTCCATGGGAAAATGGGGTCTGGAAAAACAGGCAATTTGCATTGGCCAGGGTCAATCAGCTTTCTCCTCTGGGCGATGACTGGTACGGCTGCAAGACCGGTACGCCGCTGATCCAACAACCGCCATTCAGCATCGGATGGCCTAGTACGCCGATACAATATCCCGTGCAGGACTTGTGGCAGATTTTGTTCAAACCCAACGGCATGGGACCCAACTGCTTTGAATTCAACCTGGCAGTGGTCGGTGGCGACAGGGTGGCGTCACCCGGAATATTAACCCCATTGGCAAGGCGGGAAAACTGGGGAATCGATGACAGCGGGGGACGTGGGGTAGGCCCAGAGGGAACCTGGTTTATTTTCAGCGCCGCCTCCTCACGGATGAACGATCTGAGCAGCTATGGTCGCGATGCTTATGGCTGCAGGGGCGTTGCCCAAATGCAGCCGCCCGCATTCAGCGTCGGATGGCCCCCTCCCCCCGACCAGGAAAACCCAAAGGCATTATGGCAGATTCTCCGGAAACCCAACGGCATGGGCCCCAACTGTTTTGAATTTTACTTAACGAATGTTGGCGGAAACCGGGTTTCCTCACCGGGCGTTCTGACGCCGTTGGCGATTCGGGAAGGATGGCAAATTGACAACGCCGGCGGCGCCGGATCAGGCCCGGCTGGAACCTGGATTAATCGCTCCGCGGCATCATCGCAGATGAATAAACTCAGTACCTATGGCGGGGACCTGTATGGCTGCCGACGTCAGACGACGCCACCGCCACCACCACCGCCACCGCCGCCTCCGTTACAGCCGACGGATCTGACAGGCGGGCTGGATCCTCATGCCAGGCAAGCCCTGATCTCTGTCAACAGGTCTTTTCAGGTGACCTTCGAGAGTTCAAACGCCGAAGTGAGGATTGATACGGATGGTTTGGCGGTTTTGCGCTCTCCGATTCGGTGCACCATCACCGCTACCGACAACCGTCCTTCGGGGGATCAGGCCTGGTTCCGGTACACCTACACGGTGATATTAACACCCAACGGACGATCACGAGGCATCGTTAAGGCATTTCGGCAGGTGGACTATGTCTTTGAATCCTTGAACCGGAAGGGACAGAAAACCAGACGCAACCATGTGGGCAAACCTATTCCCGTGCAAGGCCCCCTGCGGCTGGAGGGTAGAATCTGGCGACTGAGCATTCCCAACGGGAACGGTTCATCGATCGGCTCGGTTCCATATCTGCTGGAATAAAAGGGGAAGACGTCCATATAGGCCTCAAAACCTTCAATGAGGCTCGTTTCCCGGGCTTCCGGCCGGCGGAACCGGTTAGCCGTTTGCCCACATGATGACCAGGATGACTATCACGCAACTAATTGATATAAAAAGGATGGGTTTAAGCCAATACAGAAAGGCCACTTTTTTTAGGCATCGATCACACCAGGCGCCCGTGTATGGAACGGCTCCGGGGAAATGCTGCGTATGGCCGGGTTTCCCGCATCGCTCACAGATACCACAGTAACCATATGGTATCTTATGCTTTTCGAGAAATTCAGCGGAAAGGGATCCGCAATAGCAAGCTCTATTTTTTGAATTCGACAAGTGACACCTGTATGCTGGAAGTTAACCTTTCAAATGCACGCAGCATCGTGGTTCTCGAGATATCTTTTCCCCTGTTACCGGAACCGGCGCCGATCAAAGGGAATGCAATGGACTGGAATCGGTGTTCTTCAGCCAATTTCATCGCGGAGACAACCGAATGGGTGATGGATCTTTCTGTGGCAATCCAAAGCAGATTAATGCCGGCCACATGAATAATCGCTTTAAATTTAAGGTTTCCGGAACTCGTCAGGCGGGCTTCTCCGAGTGGTATGGGGCCAAATTTGGCAAGCTCGGTGAAAGGTGCGGTCCCCCCATGCCTTTTGATGGCTCCGGACACCCCCTGCGGCAATAACAGCCACCAGGGAATCATATTTCGATTCCACGGGTTCACGATAACCTCAACGTTTTGCTTTAACAGGTCACCGTAACTGTAAGTTATGTTCATGGCAGGTCGCGATGCTACTATAAGAGTCGGTTTTTTGTCTCTGCCTTTTCTCTTTCTACCTTCCTGAAAGGCCGTATGTTTATGGGTGCAGTTACGTTGGCAGAAACAGGGACAGACGGGGCAGATGCAACTCACCGGATGACCGAATCATTTAAGCCGCTTGCAAAAGATCAAATTCAGCATGAATTCGAGAGAATGGGACAAAAAGCCTTCCTGCATTGTTCTTCTCCATCAACCCCCTCTCGGATAGTAAGGCAATATCCCGCAAAACAGCGCTCGGATCGCGCTTTATAACCCTTGCCAGCGCCCTGATGTCGGAAGGCCCCGCTTTCTGAATCGCCGCAAGAATTCCCCGTCAAAACCGATCATACGCTTGCCTTCTTAAAGGTAGACAAGGTGGCATTTGAAGGAATAATCGGAAAATGCTATCTGACTAGGAACTTTCCAAACCACCATCCGCACCATTGCGCCATCACCAAAATCCTGTTCAAATCGATAAATCAGATCGGCCTTCATGTCGATATTAATATCAACATGAACTGATAGCGTCAACACCTAGTCTCATTTCCTATCCACAGGCCCCTTCTATCCCAATCTTAACACAGAGGGAAACTGCAATTCATGAAAGAGCTAAGTACCTGTTGGTTTCTGCCATCCGGCCCCCAGGGTACCGAACAGCCGAATTCCAAAAACCCCCTTTGGCCCATGTTTTTCAGGCCGTCCTGTTGCTTTGTAGAGGAGGCGACAGCGCTGACCGCGCGGTATGATCTGGCGCGTTTCGGCATGGAGATGCTGCGGCTTTCTCCCCGGTAGGCGGATCGATTGATCAGATTTTGCCGGTGGATGTTTATATTCCCGGATGCCCGCCCCGGCCCGAGGCGGTGTTGCAAGGGCTCATCAAACTTCAGGAAAAAATCGTATTCGAGGAAAAAACCGGCCCGCGCCTTTTTTCATCTTCAGGGTGGCTTCCAGGGAAGCACGGGGCTGATTCTGAGTGAAGCAAGGCCGTTTTATTAGAGTTTTTTTGGAATAGGCCTGCAATGCCGGTAATGATTACGGCAGCCGTCCCATGAATATCCGTCTACTGATTTTTACTGTTATCGACCACGACCAAGGGTGCCACTCTCGGATTTTTATCAAATTAGCATATTTTCGAGTGGGTTCCGGTGTTGGAAAACAGATTTTCTTTACCTTGCGTTCTGCGGCAATGGCCACCAGGCTGGCATGTGGCTGTATCTCGTCAAAGGTAGATAATGCCGCAAGTTTTTGACTAGTTATGAGAGACAGGATTTTGTGCTTCAACCATTTATAATTATGTACCAATTCCTCAAGTAGTTTTTTACCCCGCCCCTCTGGGGGCTGACAAGCAAACATGCTGTGTTTTTGAGCGTAGAAACCACCCCAACCGATCGCAGGCGATTGGAAACCCATAGGAGAAGCGGAAACATCGCAGCCCATGAGCATGCAAGGACCAATAGACCAAAGGGTTGTTGTTGACCAAATGATATAGCACCGAGCCGCATGCCGCTCCAATAGGCAAGTGGTCCTCCCAAGGCCCCGAATAACAGCGCCAAAAAGTATCGTCCGTGAAGCCAGCTGAGGCTGCTGTTAATAAGGGGTGCCATATTGATCCACAAGGCAAGAAGCCACAGCGGGCAAAAGGGATCCGGTAGTATAAAGCGGGCAGGCATGAAAATTCCCAGCAGAGTGTGAAGCGTATCGACCCCAAAGCCTATCATGCCGCACACGGCGGCCAGGAGGGCTTCTTCTTTTCTTCTTTTGCTTAAAAATAAATAAGCTGGCAACCAAGCGCCAAGTGTCGCCGGGCCCAGCCAGCCGTAGCCCTTGCCTGCGCCCCAGACACACGCAACCCAAATCGTTTGAAAGGCAATAAAGTCGACAACCTTGCGCATATCCTATTCCTTATATGGACGGGATTGGCGGTAATATCGGATCGCGCCGGCAAAAGGGCTTTACAAACAACATTTGAACATCCCCAAGATAGCGTTCCTGAAAACCACCTTCACAGTAACAAAGGTAGTATTCCCACATGCGAATAAATGATTCGGAAAAGCCCAACTCCCGAACCTTGGTAAGGTTTTCTCGAAAGCGTTCCCGCCATAGTCGCAATGTGGTTGCATAGTGAGGTGAAATGTCTTCGAGGTGAAAAAGCCGAAGATTCGTACTTCGTGTCATCGCGTTACTGATGGCCGTGATCGACGGAATAAAACTGCCAGGGAAAATATAGCGCTTAATGAAATCAACGGTTCTCAATTGAAGATCATAGGACTGATCCGGTAAGGTAATGGCTTGAAGTAGCATCATACCGTTTTCTGTCAACCGGTCACTGCAACATTTAAAAAATGTGTCAAGATATGGGTGGCCGACGGCTTCGATCATTTCGATCGAAACCAATTTATCGTATCGACCCGTCAAATCCCGGTAATCTTTTTTGAGGATCATCACTTTATCGGATAGCCCTGCATCGTGAATTCGCCGGCAGGCAAAGGCAAATTGCTTTTCCGAAATAGTAGTGGTGGTCACCCGGCATCCATATCGGCTTGCAGCATGTAGGGCAAAGCCGCCCCACCCGGTGCCGATTTCAAGGACATGGTCTTTGGGGCCGATGGCCAGTTTTTTGCAAATGCGATCAAATTTCTCAATAGATGCCTCCTTCAACCGGGATGACCTAGTTATAAATATGCCGGAAGAATAGGCCATGGTGTCGTCAAGAAAAAGCGCGTAGAAGTCATTACCGAGATCATAGTGTTCAGCAATATTCCTGCGGCTGCCGTGCCTGCTGTTGCGGCGAGCTTTCGCGAACTTTTTGTAAAGCGGTGCTTGTAGTCGCGCCCAGCCCAGTTCAATATTATCTATGACATCCTTGTTTTTGGCCACAATGCGAAATAATGCCGTCAGGTCATCACAGCTCCAATAGCCGGCCATATAGGCTTTACCTGAACCGATGCTGCCGCCGAAGGCGATGGCCGTATAAAACCTCGGATCATGAACCGTCACAACGGCGCGCACCTTTGCATTCGCATCTGTACGACCAAAGACATGCTGGCTCTGGCCGTCTTTTACGATCAGTTTCCCGTGTACCACACGGTTCAAAAGAGAAAACAGAACCCGCCTCGCAAACCTTTGGATCAGACCGGGCCTGCGAATTGCTACTGCTTTAGATTTTGAGGCGGTTTGCGTAAAAGAACCTGAAGAATTCATTCTTTAATTGCCTCCCTATAGCTGCAACCAAGAACCGCCTGCTCTGAGGCGGGTTAATTACTCAGGATGCGGATAATAGACGGCCCCTTTAAGCCGTAACTGCAAGGCTTGCCAATAGATCGCTGAAATAACCTTTACGGTCATAAGCGGATACCGAAGCAACGTCAACGTGAGCTCACGGTTTGTTATCTTTTGCCGCGTTAGATTAAGTACGGCTTCAAATACCGGCTCACCGTTTACCTTATCCATCATATGAACATACAATGCCTCCCCGGGCCGGTCAAACTCCCAGTCATAGGTAATGTCCATGGGCATAAAGGGCGAAATATGAAACGCTTTTGCAAAATGAAACCGCTGATGCGCTTGGTTTCCAAGGTTATTTGTCCGGTCCAACACGTAGCAATGCACTTCGCCCCAGGGCGTATTGTGAATTTCAGCAATAATGGTATCAACGACCGTGTCGTCGGGACTAAAACAATAATAAAAGGTCACCGGATTAAAACAATGGCCGAAATAGCGCAGATGGGTTAGCATTCGAACGGGACCTGTGGGGTTTCGGCCGGTTTTTTCTGCCACCAATTCCCGCACTGCCTGATCCAAAAAAATGCGAGGATCGCCGAAATGATCGGTCCTACAAAGCCAGGCGATGTTCGGTCGCCCGATCGACCAGAACGGATTGCCTTCAAAAACAGTATCGAGTTCGGCCAAATCCATGTAAACCATGAAGAGGTTGTAGCGAAACCCATGAAGTACAGGTTTGGTGCGGCGGTGGCGAACCTGTCCAAAATAAAGGGCGCTTTTCATATCAGAGTCCCTTTCCAAAAGACCTGCACACCTGAAGCGCGCTCTTGACCCCGTCTTCGTGGAACCCAAAGCCCCAATACGCGCCGCAATAATGGGTACGATTGACGCCGCTAATTTCATGGTGACGTGCCTGGGCGACAGGCGCCTGGGTGCTGTAGATCGGATGATGGTAAATGTAGCGGCCGATTTCCTTTTTTTGCGCTATGGTGCTCGCGCAATTGAGGGTCACTAAAAACTCCTCTTTGGCTTCAAGTCCTTGAAGAATGTTCATGTCATAGGTGACGGCAGCCCTTCCCGAGCCTTTTGAAGGAATCAAATAGTTCCAACTGGCCCATATGAAACGACGTTCTGGCATGATGGCGGTTTCGGTATGAAGCTGAACCAGGTTTTCCTGATACGGTATGGCGCTTAAAATTTCCTTTTCGGTGGGAGACGCATCCGATAACATTGCCAGTGCCTGGTCGCTGTGAACAGCCAGAATGACCTGGTCATATGTCTCGGTTTCACCGTTGCCTGATATGACCGCTACATGATCCGGTAATCGCCGAATCTCGCGCACCGGGCATTGGGTGCGGACGCGTTCCTTAAAGGAGGCGGCAAGCTTATCCACATATCTTTCAGATCCGCCGGTGATCACGCGCCATTGCAGTGGATTTTTAAGGTTGATGAAACCATGATTTTGAAAAAATTGAACAAAGGTACCCAGTGGGAAATCGCCAAACGCATCCGGATCAGCGGACCAAAGGGAGGATCCGATAGGCACCACGAATTGGTCGATAAAGCGATCGCTGTAGCCATGGGATCGTAGATAGGGTCGAATGCCCATTTCCTGATCTGTCTTTTGTAAAATGGTGCTAAACGCCCTGCGAAAGCGGAAGATCTCCCATAACAGTCGGTAAAAGGAAGGTGACAAAAGATTTTTCCGCTGGGCAAAGAGGGTGTTAAGGTTTTTAACATTGTATTCCAAGCCGGTCTTTTCACACTTGATGCTGAACGTCATAACCGTGGGTTGGGATGCCACACCAAGTTTTTTCAGCAATTTGCAAAAGTTCGGATAGGTAACCTCGTTAAAGACAATGAAACCGGTGTCAACGGCGTGGGTTGTGCCGTTTTGATTGACATCAATCGTGTGGGTGTGGCCGCCGATGTAATCGTTGGCTTCAAATACGATGATGTCGTGATCGTCTTTTAAAAGATAGGCGGACACCAATCCGGATATCCCGGCACCGATGATGGCTATTCGCATATAAGGCCTCCGATTATCTCAGCCACAGGTCGAATCGTGCGGTTGCATAGCTCACAATCGCGCACAGGGTGCCGCCCCAACAGATGTCCACCAGGGACATCTTCAGCGGCCAATCCCGGATCAACGCGTAATTGGTCATGTCGTAAACCGCATAGAGCGTCAGCCCAAAAAGAAATCCCCATCCCAGCGCCGAAAATAGGTAGGTTGGGTTAATGCGCGGTAGTACAAATAGTAAAATGCCGAAGGGAATGAAAATATAGACCGCCATTGCCGGCAGCAGCAAGGGTTTGAACCCTTGGCTGCCACCACGGGCCAAATCGCCTAATTGGGTAATGTAAAAACGATTCATTAATACACCTAGCCAAAGACAGTCAATCAAAACGGTTAACGTCACCGCGAAACAAAACAGTTTTAAAAAATGGATCATTGTTTAAACTCCTTTTTTAGGCGGCATTGGAAAAAATCGGCTGGTTCGCATCGCGTAACGGCCATACTCCGGATTGCCCTGATATGTCTTTTCCAGCATGGGGATGCCGGACACAAACAAGATTAGATAGGTGATCATAAGCGGGCCGATGATGGTCATCCAGCCGCCCGGCGTTTCTAACGAAATACAATAGATGCCCCACCAGAGTAAAACTTCACCGAAATAATTGGGGTGTCGGGAGTATTTCCATAAACCGGACTGAATGATCTGTCCTCTATTTTCAGGATGTTTCTTGAACGATCGTAATTGATAATCACCGATGGCCTCAAAAAGAAACCCGGTCAGCCAAAGCACCATACCGATCACGTCGATCATTCCAAAAGGGGTAACCGGCGCCATCATGGTCCAGGTGACGGGAAAGGCAATGATCAATACCAGAAGGCCCTGCAGCAGAAAAACCTGGCAATAGGCAAAGAGAAGCGCATGCTTCCCCCATGCTTTTCGCCAATTTTGATATCGAACATCTTCCCCCTTTCTTCGATGACGCATCCCGATATGGATGGCCAACCGAATCCCCCAAACGGAAACAAGCAGAACCATCAGCCAACCTCGCAAGGAGATAGCCGCATCCTTATACAAAACGACAACAGCCGTCGTTAGAATAAAGCCCAAACCCCAGGCCATGTCCGCCACGTCGTTACGCTTTCGAAGGACGGCCAGTCCGAACCACATGGAGGCAGCCACCGCCATGACGATGGTTTGAATAAATAGGAGGTTAAGCATATCTTCTTAGCCTGATTCCCGTTCAATTTGTTTTTGTGTCAGGCGCGGCTGTCTCAGGATCGAGCAGCCCCTCTTTTAACTCTTCACTGACTGGGTTTGGTCCCAGCCAAATGGCAAAATAGGCAGCGGCAAATTCGAACCCGGGCACCCAACCGAGGGACTCTCCTTCCAGGCCTAATTCAGTTCCCTTCCCGGGGATATAGGTGATCGTATATCGCTGTTTTTCTTTAACATCCCTATATAGTTGATTAAACGCCGCCAATTTCGGTTCCAGGCGGTCCGTTTCAGCTTGTCCCACGTTTTGCGCCATAAGCGGCGCGCCGGTGGATCGGAAATCTTCGGCCGCCATATCCCTATAAAAATAGTATTCAAGCCGCTTTGGCACATCGGTCAAGGCATCTTTAACCGCCACGCCTTCGGGGAGATAAAGCCCCACCAAATAGCCTTTAAATATGAATTTTTGTAGGATTCCAACACCCCGCAAACCCAATTTATAACCTTCTA
Organism: Desulfobacterales bacterium; assembly: GCA_034003325.1. Classification (NCBI taxonomy): domain Bacteria; kingdom Pseudomonadati; phylum Thermodesulfobacteriota; class Desulfobacteria; order Desulfobacterales; species Desulfobacterales bacterium. Next base: position 44,227 of record JAVEYW010000010.1, on the reverse strand, counting down.
CTTGGATGGTGTCGGCGAAATGAATACCACGACTTTGTGCAGCGCTGGCGGCACCAGAAAACCCAAGTTGCGCGGTGCTAAGAATGAGGACTATAGCGATCTTTCTAACGGATAACGTCATGCTCACGACTCCACGAATCGTTGATTCGGATACACCTGTAAGCGGTGTGTGAATGAAATTCACAAACAATGACGATTGCGTCGAACGCGTTATGGATATGTCTAACATGAAAGGTCTTTTTTTTAAATAAAAGTTTTTGGTATAGAGAATAAAAAAATACGCCGCATTGTTTGATGATTTGACATTTGACAATCGGCTTTTCTCTCACTAGTCTTATTCAGTCACCTCATGGCACCCGTTGCAGACCCTGAAAATCCGAATTGGGACGAATTGAATCGAATAGTATGCATTCAGTGACGCAAGACAGGTTGCTTTCGCCTTGGGAGCCCAATGTATTCAGTCTGGTGATCTATGGCGCCATCGTGATCGGCATCATTGCGGCCTTGCTGTTCATCGCGTCCAAAATTGGTGAAAAAAGAAACAGGGGGGACAAATTACTCCCCTGATATGGTTGAACATCTGTCAATAGAAAAAACCTATCCATATCCCAAAATAATGGGTGTGACGATTTGCATCGAGCATTTGGATAGAGGCGGGGTTTGCAATAACGACGGTTGAGCACTCTGATATTCGCGGGTTGGGTACCGCCTGACTATGCTTCGTCGTGGAGCTCTGCCTCGGTCTACGAGCTGGAGTTTGGGCCGTAAGGCTTATTCCGATAGGGGCGACGTTTGCGGGGCATCGCAAATAGCGCGATGCGGTCGATGAAATTCCAACCATTATACCCGGCGAAATGTCATCAAAAAAATTCAGAAGGAATTGGGCGCGGTTGATCCTAAAGGTGTATGAGGTCGATCCCTTGGTGTGCCCCAAATGCCAGGGCGCCATGAAAATCCTATCTATAGTCGATCAGGCGGAAATCATACAAAAAATTTTATGGCATCTGCATCTATGGGACACGCGAAATCATGCGCCGCCGCCTGAAAGCCCATCCTATATCCCCAAATTAACCTATGACGATTCGGACTCCCAATGCGCTTATTACTATTGGAACTAAGCATTTTTCGAAATAGTTTAAAAAACTTAAGGAGCGGCTACGACCAAAAACAGCCCTGCCATAACCAATTCCTGTAATATCCAATCAACAACGCCCTAATTCTTCTTTAATTTATTCGCTCTTTTTTATCAGGTCTAATCGGGCTGAAGCCCACCCCAACATGTTGGGGTGGGCTTCAGCCCGATTAGCTATTGCAATTGTCTATATTTTTCTTTACAAAAAGCGAGTTCTTATTTCTTTAAATATCAAAGCGGCTATAATAATTTGCATCGTCAATAGCCTCTGTAATTGATCGTGGCTCCACACAATCTCCTATTTCATATACGTTTTCAATAATTTTGCGAATTTCCTGTTTAAAAGGATTATGCGCTTTCCTATGCGTCGCCAAAATTACATAATCCGCTAAAATCTTTTTCTCTCCTTCGGTAGTTTCTACCCATACCTCGTTGTCATCTATACTTTTAACAACAGTTTCTGTCATTATTTGAACACGTTCTTCTTCTATGTATTTTTGAAGACACAATTTCCGAATTGGATCCTTGCTTAGGTATGACGTCGCCATTATTTCCTTGCCTTTTTCAACCAGCACAACTTGACATTTATTTCTTGCAAGCGATACGGAAATCTCAGAGCCTTCGTTCCCGCCGACTATGACAATGTGTTTTCCCTGCGGAATTTCAACTGTACCGCGTATATAGTCTTCATAATTAAGCACATTTTTTCTTTCTATTCCTGCTATGTTAGGCGGATCTCCGGTTACTGATCCAGTCGCCACAATGACTACATCAGGCTTAACATCACGAATTGTGCCCATAGTAACCTCGAATCCTGTGATAGTAGGAATTTTCAGTCGGGCCATCTCGTTTATAAGATACTCAGAAGCGTGGTTTAAGTGCTTTGTGCGAAGCCTTGGAATTTTTGAGGCCACTTCCCTGACCAATCCACCGAGCCGTTCCGTTTTTTCAAACAAAATTACTTGATGTCCTCTAAGGTGAAGCACTCTCGCGGCTTCCATTCCGGCTACTCCGCCGCCTATAATCATCACTCTTTTCGAACGCTCTGCTTTAGTTAGCCGGTATTTTGCTTCTCTATTGTACGCGGCATTGACAGTACATCTTGACTCGACGTTCATCATCGAGTGTGTCGTAAGACACCAATTGCATGCAATGCACTTTCGAATTTCATCATCTCTATTCTCCAAAACTTTTTTTGGGAATTCCGGATCTGCCGTAATGGGGCGCCCAACCGCTACAATATCTGCATTTTCACTTTTAATAATGGAACGTGCAAGTTGTGCGTTCATTATTTTGGCTACGCCAATAACGGGAAGACTAGTTCGTTCTTTAACCGCTTTGGCATATCGAATAAGACAAGCCATTGGAGAATAAATTGGCGGAACTGCTCCCACTAGTGCTTCTATCGTCATAACGCCGCCTGCCGAAACATGAAAAGCTGATACTCCCGCCTTTTCCCACAGTGGAATCCATTTTTCTAGCGAATCCTTTTCACTAAATCCCTCTGGCCCTGAAAATTCATATAGGCTTATTCTCCAAATTATGGGAAAATCCTCACCCGCTTGTTTTTTAATCTCTTTAATTACTTCCAGGCCAAACTTTTCTTTTTGCTGTCCCCAAATATCCGATCTTTTATTAAAAATAGATGAAAGAAACTGCTGGATCAATCCACCATGGCCTGCATGGATGTCAACACCGTCAAATCCGGCCTCGCGTGCTCGCGCAACTGCCTTTCCATAGGCAGCAATAATCTCCCATATTTCAGCGTCATCCGGTTCCCTGCAAATAAACGTTGGATCAAGAAAACACGGTCTCTTCGTCGGCGCTACTGGCATTAACCCCCTCAACACCTTGAGCGGGCTGGGTATGGCACCCGAATGGAAAATCTGTATAAATGCCTTTGCGCCCCCTCTTTTAATCGCATAAGCGAGTAAATGTAAACCGGAAAGCTTGGAATCATCAGTAATACTATTTTGTCTTCTAAAGCCCTGCCCCTCAGGTCGAATATTCGATGCTCCCACAGTTACGGCAGAGGCACCGCCTCGTGCTTCAATCTCATATGCTTCACATACCTTTTCATTGACCCAACCATCATCATCATTAATGCCTTTCATCATAGGAGCAACAATGATACGGTTTTTAAGCTCTAAATTGCCAATGGTTATAGGGTCAGATATATTTGCCATATTTCTTTCCTTCCTTTTTCATTTCTTGATAGTCAAAAGTTTTTGAGGACATCAAGCGGCCTATTTCAGCTGTTTAGACTGAGGTGGCTATCGCTTGCTCTTAATTATGCGATAAATCGCAGTGTGCTTGAATCTGCGTTAAAATGATAGAATTCATGCTGAATGACTACGCTCACCATTTCCTTCGATGGCACCATCAAAGAATATGTGCACATCCACAAGTTGTGCCGATGTTTAATGGCTTCAGCATGCTCGATAGCCAATAATTGCTGAAAGTCAGTGGCAATCATGGCGATATCGACAAATGCTTCTATCGCATTAAGGTCTTCGGCAATCTTGCGTTTGGAATCGTTCGGCATATTTTTAGACCCTTTACCGGAAACATACACGCAAAAGCGTGTATGTTTCCGGTAAAGGGTCTATATCAAGTCTCCAAGAAGGCTAATATTGAAAATAAATAATTTATCAGATCGTTGTGAATGTGTTTTTTGACGGTTGGTATAAATTAAATATTTAATTAAATCTTTTATTAAAAAAATAATTGTTTATTTTAAAATTGTCAAACACTTTTTTTGATAGACTCATAAAAAGTCGTTTAAATTAACCTTCTGAGTCATTTGCAAAACTATTCGAACCGATCTCTAAAAAACGGCCGAATCCGGAATTTTTTGCAAAAACTGCCTATTGGTCGCACAAAAGCTTATTGGCGAGCGCGCAACCGCCTCAGAACAATGATTTTTGACAACGCCTATCCGTCGCCAAGCAATTTAGCATGGTTGTGTCCCCTTAATTTTACGCGCATATATCCCTTTTGGGGCATCGCGCCCATTTTTTTCAAATTTTTGAAGTATCCGTTTTCTGCCTTTATCGCATTGCGACTTCTTTCATGACCTGTGGCTGTCAAATTGACGCTTTTCTCAACCGCCTATGATTACAATAAATATCCGTGCAAGAAATTTTTTGCATTCACATCTCCATGGCAAAACGATGGGGCCACGAGAAATGATGGACAGATAGGTGAAGGAACAAAAAGGAGGGGTAATCGGTTTAAATTTTTCGCAATCGGCCCAAGAAAATCGAGCCGAAGGATGATTGAATCATTTAAGCCGCTTGCAAAAGATCAAATTCAGCATGAATTCGAGAGAATGGGACAAAAAGCTTTCCTGCATTGTCCTTCTCCACCAACCCCCTCTCGGATAGTAAGGCAATATCCCGCAAGACATTACCCTTGCCAGCGCCCTGATGCCGGAAGGCCCCGCTTTCTGAAGCGCCGCAAGAAAGCCCCACCTTGCCGGAGTGAGTAGCCGAAATAGTGCGGCGGGCGACTCAAAGCTCATGACTTCGCCGGCATAATCACCATGCCGCAACGTTTCAGCGAATTGCTGCCCGGCCCTTTCCAACGCACCAAGCGAATCCGTCTCGATCCGGATTGTCTGTATTCGCATGATAAGCTCCTCTGCTTTACGGCAAGAATAAAGTTTTTGATGAGGGTGGCGACGTCTATAAAAATGTATGCTGATTGTTTATCTCCATCGTGACGATGATCACCCTCGCTGCTCTCATTTCCTATCTCCGTCTATCCCAATCTTAACACAGAGGGACACTGCAATTTATGAAAGAGCCAAGTACCTGTTGGTTCCTGCCATCCAGCCCCCAGGGCACTGAACAGCCGAATTCCAAAAACACCCCATATCAACGAGTCAATGATTTCTCGAATCATCGTATTTCCAATAAACGAATTCTCGAACACTATCCCCCCGCTAACTATTTGGTTATTTGACATTTGACAATCGGCTTTTCTCTCACTAATCTTATTCAGTCACTTCATGACACCCGTTGCAGACCCTGAAAACCCGAATTGAGACGAATTGAATCGGATCGTATGCATTCAGTGACGCAAGACATGTTGCTTTCGCCTTGGGAGCCCAATGTTTTCAGCCTGGTGATCTATGGCGCTATCGTGATCGGCATCATTGCGGCCTTACTGTTCATCGCGTCCAGGATTGGTGAAAATAAGAAACAGGGGGACAAATTACTCCCCTATGAAAGCGGTGTTATTCCCACGGGCACGGCCCGCCTGCGTTACCCGGTTCCCTTTTACCTGGTGGCCATCTTTTTCCTCCTATTCGATGTGGAGGGGGCCTATATATTTTCATGGGCCATCGCCTGGGAAACTCTCGGCTGGGAGGGATGGTTTCAGATTTCTTTTTTTATCGCGGTGTTGATTGCCGGGTTGGCGTATGTTTGGAAAAAAGGAGGGCTTGATTGGGGCGTCTCGTATCGGACCTCATGCCGGAAAAAATAAGCCGGCCGCTGCTTGACGGCGCGGATACGCTGATCAATTGGGCGCGAAAGCACAGCCTTTGGCCCATGTTTTTCGGGCTGTCCTGTTGCTTTGTGGAGGAGGCGACAGCGCTGACCGCGCGTTATGATCTGGCGCGTTTCGGCGCGGAGGTGCTGCGGCCTTCTCCCCGGCAGGCGGATTTGCTGATCATTTCCGGCACCGTATTTAAAAAGGTCGCCCCGGTGGTGCTGCGCTTATATGAGCAGATGGCCGAGCCCAAATGGGTGATATCCATGGGTTCCTGCGCCAATAGCGGCGGCATGTACGATGCCTACAGCGTGGTTCAGGGCATTGATCAGATTCTACCTGTGGATGTTTATATTCCCGGATGCCCGCCCCGGCCCGAGGCGGTGTTGCAAGGGCTCATCAAACTTCAGGAAAAAATCGCATTCGAGGAAAAACCGGCCCGCTCCGTATTTCATCTTCAGGGCGGCTCCCAGGGAAGCACGGGGCCGATTCTGGTGGATCAGCAGACCAAGTCCCGGGACCCTCGCGGACCGGGAATGGCGGGGACGGCGATTCGGGGCACTTCCGCGGTGCCGCCGGTGTTTCAGGAGAGCCGATCGGATCTCATGTGGAAGCCGCCCGCGGCGCGCGTCAAATTAACGGAAGCGGACAGGCAACTGGAAAAGCGGTTGACGGATCGATTTGGGGATGGGCTGCGACTGCTTTCAGAGACATCGGATTTTCCCACTTATATCGTGCATGTGGATCGAATTGCTGATGTGCTCGAATTCTTAAAGACGCGGGCGCAACCGCGGTTTCAGCGTCTCGAAGATTTGACCGCCGTGGATGAGTCGGCCCGGCGGCGCCCCAATGAGCATCCCGATTACACGGTGGTTTATCAGTTGCTGTCTTTTGATTTACCCTGCCGGCTGCGGCTGAAGGTGCCGCTGAGCAGATGGCGTCTCGAAGTGCCCAGCGCAACCGGTATCTGGCCCTCGGCCGCGTGGTATGAGCGGGAAGTATTCGATCTGTTTGGCATTCAATTCAGCGGGCATGCAAACCTTCGGCGTCTCATTCTGCCCCCCGGGTGGAAAGGGCATCCTCTCAGAAAGGACTATCCCGGACGCGCCACTGAATTGCCGCCCTATACGCTCAGCCATGCCAGGCGCTTTCAGCCGCTGGACGCGAGTGAATTTGTCAAGCACCGGGACGGTGAGCACCCGCTGGTGCTGAACATCGGGCCGCACCATGTGAGCACCCATGGCCTGATGCGCTATATCGCGACCCTGAACGGCGAGGAGATCACCGGGCTTGAAATGGATATCGGCTATCATCATCGGGCCGTGGAAAAAATCGCGGAACGACAGAACTGGCACCAGTTTATTCCATACACGGACCGGGTGGATTATCTTGCCGGCGCCGCCAACAACCTGCCCTATGTTTTGGCCGTGGAGAAACTGGCCGGCATTAAAGTGCCCGAGCGGGCGCAGGTGATTCGGGTGATGCTCAGTGAATTATTCCGGCTTAGCAATCATCTGGTCTGGTTTGCCACCTATGCCCATGATGTGGGGGCGATGACGCCTAATTTTTATTGCTTTCGCGAGCGGGAGATGATTCTCGATATTGTTGAGCTGATCACCGGCGGTAGGCTGCATCCCTCGTGGTTTCGAATCGGCGGGGTGGCGGCGGATCTGCCGGAAGGCTGGAAAGAGGCCGTGACGGCGTTCGTTAAGATCTTCCCGGATCGGCTCAGGGAATATGAACGCCTGATTCGGCATAACCCGATCTTTAAGGCCAGAACCATAGGCGTTGGCCGAATTTCCCTGGCAAATGCCATGGATTGGGGTATAAGCGGACCCAATTTGCGGGCCTGCGGACTGGAATGGGATTTGCGGAAAAAATTTCCTTATTCCGGATATGAAAATTATGACTTCGAAGTGCCGACCGCTTCGGACGGGGATTGCTATGCCCGCTATCTTGTGCGGGTAGAGGAAATGCGGCAAAGCCTGAACATTATCTCCCAGGCGGTGGCGGGCATGCCCTCGGGCCGTTATGTCACAGATGATTATCGGTATGCGATTCCGGCGCGAAAGGACATGCTTCTAAATATCGAAAGCCTGATTCATCATTTTGTTAATGTTTCCAGCGGGCCGGCCATTCCCAGGGGGGAAGCCTATGCCTCGTGCGAGATTCCCAGGGGCGAGCAGGGCTATTATATCGTCAGTGACGCGTTGGGGTATCCGTACCGGCTGCACATTCGGTCTCCGGGTTATGCCAATGTGCAGGCCATGCCGCTGATGGCCGTGGGGGAAACGGTGGCGGATCTGATCGCCATTATCGGCTCTCTCGACTATATTTTACCGGATATCGACAGGTAACGGACTGCATGCTTCCCGATAACACACGACAGAGGCTCAAAGAAAAAATTGATAAGGTGTTGCACCCCCGGGAACTGGCCGTGGATGTGATGTACGAACTGCAAGCATATTACGGCTGGCTCACGGACGAGGCCGTCGGAGAAGCGGCCGAACTTCTGGGCATGAGTCCTCTGGAAGTCGAGGAACTGGCGACCTTTTATACCTTTACCTATCGGGAACCGGTCGGTAAGTATGTAATTCATCTTTGCGATTCCCTTATTTGCCGGATGGACGGGTTTGAATCCCTTCGGGCGCATTTAAGCCGCAAGCTCGGCATTGCCATGGGGGAAACGACGCCGGATGGCCTTTTCACCTTATTGCCGGTGTGTTGCATTGGGTACTGCGACCGGTCGCCCGCGATGCTGATCAACCGGAAGGTCTATGGCCATCTGACACCTGAAAAAGTAGACGAGATTATTGAAACGCTGAGCGCCGAAGCCCGGCCGGAAAAATCAAAACAGGATCAAAACGCGTAATGGCAGCAGACTATCCCAGGGTCCTCTTTCAGAATCGAAAGCCCGACCGTATCGCCACGCTCGCGGAATACCGCGAAAGCGGCGGGTATCGGGCGCTGGCCGACGTGCTGGAAAATAGTTCCCCCAAGGATGTGATTCAAACGCTCCTGAACGCCTCGCTGCTCGGGCGGGGCGGGGCGGCCTTTCCCGCGGGCGCCAAACTGATGACCGTTGCGGAAGATGCGCCTTTTCCGCGCTACATTGTCTGCAACGCCGATGAGATGGAGCCGGGCACCTTTAAGGACCGGGTGCTCATTCACGCGGATCCGCATATGATCATCGAAGGCATGATTCTATCCGGTTATGCGGCAAAAGCGGCATACGGCATTTTCTTTATTCGGCCTGAATATGAAAGCGCGGCGAGAATTCTTGAAAGGGAAATCGAGATCGCCCATGCAGCCGGTTTTTTGGGTGAGCGGATACTCGGCAGTGATTATTCGCTCTCCATCGTGGTGCACCGAAGCGCGGGCCGATACATCTGCGGCGAGGTGACCGCGCAGTTGAACGCGCTGATGGGCAAGCGGCCCAACCCCAAACAACCGCCGCCCTATGCGACGGATAAGGGCCTTTGGGGCCAACCCACGGTTCTTCAGAATGTGGAAACCCTGGCCTGCATTCCCCATATTCTTCGAAACGGCGTGGATTGGTTTAAATCCCTGGCCTTGACGCCGGGCGCGGCCGGTACGAAACTCTTCTGCGTGAGCGGCCGGGTCAAACGGCCCGGATGTTACGAGCTTCCTCTGGGGGTTCGGTTGAGCGAAATCATCGAAACCCATGCCGGCGGTATGCTCGAGGGCTCCGAATTCAAGGCATGCCTGCCGGGAGGCGCGTCCACGGGCTTTTTAACCCGGGAACAGTATGACATCGAGATGGATTTTGATTCCCTTAAAAAAGTTGGCAACCGGCTGGGAACCGGTGCGATTATGGTCATGGACCAAAAGACCTGCCTGGTGGGCGCAACCTTGAACCTGATCGAATTTTTCAGCCGTGAGTCCTGCGGGTGGTGCACGCCCTGTCGTGAAGGGCTGCCCTATATTCGGGACCTTCTCTTTCGGATCGAGCATGGCGATGGGGATGCGGCCTTTATTCCCATGCTGACGCAAATGAGCGGCCATCTCTGGCGTGCCTATTGCGCGTTTGCGCCCGGCGCAGCCTCACCGTTGGAGAGTTTGTTGAAACATTTTGGTGATGAAGTGGAAGAACATATCCATCAACGCAAGTGCCCCTTTGGCGCTTGATCCGCGTGCGGCCGGGTTTCACCGATGCCGCGGCTGATAGACAACTGAGTGCCCTTTTATGCCCAGAATCGTTATAGACAATCGGGAAATTGATGTCGCTCCGGGAACCAAAGTGATTCACGCGGCTGAACAGCTTGGCATCATGATACCCCGGTTCTGCTATCACCCGGCCCTCGGCTCGGTCGGGGCGTGTAGAATATGCGCCGTGAATTTTCTCGACGGACCGGTGAAAGGAATTCAGATGAGCTGCATGGTGAATGCGGCCGACGGGATGGTGGTTTCCACTGCGGATGCGCAAGCCATGGACTTTCGAAAACAGGTGGTGGAATGGCTCATGATGAATCATCCCCACGATTGCCCGGTCTGCGATGAAGGCGGCCACTGTCTGCTGCAGGAGATGACGATTTCCGGCGGTCACGGCCGGCGAAGATATTCGGGCCTGAAACGCACCTATATGGATCAATTCCTGGGGCCCTTGATTCAGCAGGAGATGAACCGTTGCATTCATTGCTACCGGTGCGCACGTTTTTATCAGGAGATAACGGGGTATCGGGATTTCGGTGTCTTGCGAATCGGGTCGCGCACGAGCTATGGCCGTTTTTCGGAAGGTGCGCTCGAAAGCCCGTTTTCAGGGAATCTGGCGGATATTTGCCCGACCGGCGTGTTTACGGATAAACCCGCCCGATATAAGGGCCGGCGATGGGATTTTGAACGCAGTCCTTCGGTTTGCATTCACTGTTCACTTGGGTGCCACACCGTCGTCAGCGCCCGGTACCGGGAAATCGTCCGGCAGGAGGCCGGAATCAACCCCACGGTAAACGGTCATTTTATCTGCGATCGGGGCCGGTACGGCTTTTATTACGCCAACCTTGAATCCAGACCTCGAAAGGCCCTGATCGAAGGCCGGCCGGAAAGCCGGCACGAGGCCCTTCAATACATTTTCGATAAACTGAAAGCCATTGAAACCGGTTTCGGAACACAAGCGGTTGCCGGACTCGGTGCTTCCCGCAGCAGCCTGGAAACGCAAGCCATGCTGCTGAAAATCTGCCGTGCGAACCAGTGGCGGGAACCGGCCTATTTTATCGACGCGGCCCTGGGCGCAACGGTAAAAGCTGCGCAATCGGGCTTAAGCTTACAAACTGCTGTTTCTCTGGGGCAGGTGGTGAATGCGGATGTCATTTTAGTGGTCGGCGCCGACCCGGTGAACGAGGCGCCCATGCTGGCCCTGGAATTGAACAAGGCTCACAGAAAAGGGGCGAATATTGTTGTGATGGACCCGCGTCCGGTTGAATTGCCTTTTGAATTTAACCAGGTGCCGGTAGCCCCGCAGCAGCTTGCGCGCTATTTGGGCCGGCTGATGACCGATACCGTCACCCGGGAGGCGGCCCGGACCGTCGGCGTCGCCGCGTTGAGCCGATATGATGCGCTATGTGCCGATTCGGAACCGTTGCCGGCCTTTTGGGAAGAGATGAAAACCGTGGCCCGGGCCCTTTGCGAAAGCAAGCACCCGTTGATAATTTGTGGAACGGCCGTTGTTCCCCCGACCCTACCAGCGCTTTCAGCCGATTTTGCCATGGGGCTGAAAGTGATGGAAAAGGCCTCGGGATTATTCTATCTTCTGCCCGGTCCCAATGCGTACGGCGCCGGTCTTTTGTCGATGAGCCCCAACGCTTTTGAGCAGATTATAGCCGATATCGAGGCGGATCGGGTCCGCGCCCTGATTGTGGTGGAAAGTGATCTCTTCCGGTTCGTGTCGGATAAGGCCCGGCTTTCCCGCGCCCTGGACCGGCTGTCGTTGTTGGTGGTGTTGGATTATATTCACTCCGACCTATTGAAAAAAGCGCATGTGGTGTTACCCGTCGAAACAATATACGAAGCGGGGGGTGTTTTTATCAATCAGGAAGCGCGTGCGCAGATGATTGCGCCGGTGTTTAAAGGCGGCGTGCCGATCCTGCAGACCGGCGGCGGCGCTCATCCACCGAGGGATTACGGGGTAAATGCGGCCGAAGGGGACGGTTTTCCGGCCTGGCTGACCCTTGCCTGCCTGGCGGACAAAACGCTGTCGCCGGATCGATCGGCCGTGCGGAAAGAACTCTGGCAGTGGATGCGAAACACGGTGCCGGAATTAAATAATTTGCCGCAAATGAATTCCTTTCCGCCGGACGGCGTTCGGTTGCTTGCAACGGTTCGCGCTTTCGATCGGAATTCATTTGACGAAACGATGAGCACCCGTGCCTGTTTAGAACCTTCCACCGGCTTAATGCTGATATCGGTGGACCGAACCTTCGGCACCGAGGTGCTTTCTCGGCTTTCACCCTGCCTGCACGCCTTGGAAAAGCCGGCCGCCCTTTTGATGAATGCACGGGATGCCGAACGGCTGAAACTGGCCGACGGGGACCGGATTACCCTTGAACTGAAAAGCGGTTCCGTGGAAGTAATGCTTTGCACCTCGAATCACATGGCAGACGGTGTATGTTTTATTTCCGGTGCGGAGGCTTTGGTATGGGAATGCAGCGGCACTAGCAACGCCGTGGAAGGGTGATCAGATGGAGGCCGTGTCACTGTTTGAGCCTTAAAGGCGAGTTTGACACGGCTGGAATCTGATTATCCTTCCACGGCGGTGCGGCCTACGAAGAGATATGCGAAACCTTCAACTTTCAGTTTCGCTGAATTAGATGGTGGTAGAATGATGTGGCATTGGGCGATCGGGTTTATTTTTTTGCTGATCAAATTGGGCATCGTGCTGGCAGCGCTGCTCCTGGCGGCGGCTTACCTGGTGTGGGTGGAGCGAAAATTGCTGGCAAGATTTCAGGTTCGCCTCGGGCCCAACCGGGCGGGCAAATTCGGATTGCTTCAGCCGATTGCCGATTCCATCAAAATGCTCACCAAGGAGGATATTGTCCCGGAATTGGCGGACAAGACGCTCTTTTTGCTCGCCCCAGGGTTCGTGGCGGTCACGGCGTTGTTGATGTTTGCCGTGGTTCCCATCGGACCGGACATTCTCGTCGGCGGGCAAAAGGTATCCCTTGTCGTCACCGATATCAATGTCGGGTTGTTATACGTATTTGCCTTATCCTCTCTGGGTGTGTACGGGGTTGCGATCGGCGGATGGGCCGCCAATTCCAAATACAGTCTGCTGGGCGGCATTCGGGGCGCGGCCCAGATGATCAGCTATGAGCTTTCCCTCGGGCTTTCGCTCGTGCCTGTAGTGATGATGGCCCGATCGTTTAGCCTGGTGGATATCGTGAACGCGCAGACAGATTACCCGTTTATCCTATTTCAGCCGCTTTCCTTTATCATTTTCCTGATCAGCGCCATGGCGGAGAGCAAGCGAATCCCCTTTGATTTGCCGGAGGCGGAAAATGAATTGGGGGCTGGATTCCATACGGAATACAGCGGCATGCGCTTTGGCCTCTTTTTCCTCGGGGAATATGTGCATATTCAGGTGCTGGGCGCCCTGATGGCTGTTTTTTTTCTTGGCGGCTGGCGGGGGCCATTGCTGCCGCCGCCGGTATGGTTGATGGTGAAAGTATTTCTGGTTGCATTTGTGATGATATGGATGCGCGGAACCCTGCCGCGGCTTCGCTACGATCAGTTGATGGCGCTGGGATGGAAGGTCTTGATTCCCGCGGCGCTGGTGAACATCGTGGCGACCGGGGCCGTCATGCAATATTTTAAATGAAAATGAGAAATGATGAGTTCGGCGATTGACGCATTAAAAGCACTGGCGGCCGGATTTGCAACGACCTTCGTGCACCTGTTCCGAAAACCCATTACGGAACAATATCCGGAGGTCAAGCGGCCGTTGCCGGCCCGAACCCGGGCGCGAATCATTTTAACCCGTGATCCGGACGGCCGGGAGCGTTGCGTTGCTTGTTATCTGTGCTCGGGGGTGTGCCCGGTGAGCTGCATTTCGATGCAGTCCGCGGAGCAGGAGGACGGCAGGCGCTACGCCGAATGGTTTCGCATCAATTTTGCCCGCTGCATATACTGTGGGCTTTGCGAGGAGGCGTGCCCCACCGCTGCCATTCAGTTGACCCCCTTTTTTGAAACCTGCGAGCGAAATATTCTATCCCTCGTGGCTGAAAAGGAAGATCTGTTGGTGAATCACTGCGGAAAGGATACCGAGTACAACTTTTATCGCTATGCCGGCGTGGTGACGCGGGAAGGGGGCAAGGGCAGCCATGAGAGGGAGGATAAGCCGGTGAACCCGAGGAGCAATATGCCGTGAAAGGCTGGGAGGCTGGGAAGCTGGGGAGGCTGGGAGGCTGGGAGGCTGGGAAGCTGGGGAAGCTGGGAGGCTGGGCAGCTAACGACCTGAAAGCGATCAAAGCGCGGTTAAGCAGCCAAGCATTCTTTTAACCCTTAATTCTCGACACGCAACGTTAAAATGACGCTTTATTCGATTATATTTTATATTCTCGGCCTTGAAATTCTCGTTACGACGGTTCTGGCCGTGAGCCGACACGACATGGTGCATGCCGTTATTTATCTGATCATGTCTTTTTTCGGCAGCGCCCTGTTGTTTTTTTTGCTCGGTGCGCCTTTTTTGGGGGCGCTTGAAGTTATTATTTATGCCGGGGCCATCATGATCCTGTTTCTGTTTATCGTCATGATGCTGAACATGAAAAAAACGGGGAAACCCGATTTTCCGTCGACGCAATGGGTGCCTGCGGCCGCGTTGAGCCTTTGTGTGCTGATGCTGATCGGACTGTTGGCGTTTATCGACCCGAGTAATCATGTGCCGCTGGAAAGCGCGATGGCGAGCCCGAAAGCATTTGGTGAATTTCTTTTCCGGCAACATTGGCTGTCCATTGAAATTATCTCGCTGCTGCTCCTGGTGGCGCTGATCGGTGCCTTGGCCTTGGGAAGACAAGCGCCGGGTGAGCCGCGGAAAGAAGAAAGCGAGACCCCATCATGATCGTACCGTTAAGCCATGTGATGGCATTGGCCGGCGTTCTCTTTCTCATCGGCATGTTCACGGTGACGGCCAGACGCAATCTGATCATGATGCTTCTAGGGGTGGAAATCATGCTCAACGCGGGCGCCATTATGTTTGTGGGCGCGGCCCTGCGCTGGGGGCAACTGGAAGGCCAGGCCTTTGTGATTTTTATTCTGGCCGTTGCCGCGGCTGAAGTGTCCGTGGGGCTGGCGATGATCGTCCGGGTGCACCGCCGGTGCGGTTCGATTGACCCGGGAGAACTTAATTTGCTGAAATGATTTTGATCCGGAGATGCTAATAGCTAATAGCTGGTAGCTGATAGCTAAATGCTGATAGCTGATAGCTGACAGCCAAGAGCCGGAAGTCGACAATCGACCGGCGTGGATAGAGACCCTATGATCGATTTAATTGCTATTTCCCCGGACCTGATGGCGGCTGTTTCGGCGACGTTGACGCCGTTTGCCGCCTTTTTCCTGATTATCATTTTTTTTCGGGCACGCCCTAAGGTTTCAGCTGCCTTGTCCATCGGCGCTATCGGGGTCGCGTTTATCAGTGCGGTTTTCCTATTGATTCGGCACTGGGAGATAACCGGGCCGATCGTTATGACCGGGCGCTGGATGGGCACAAAAGGGTTTACGCTGCCGTTCGGCTTTTTTCTGGATCCGGTGAGCCTGTTGATGCTGACCGTGGTGACGGCGATCTGCCTGCTGGTTCAGATATACTCGCTAGGCTATATGGCGGGAGATTCCGGTTTTTCGCGATATTATGCCGAGATGTCGTTATTTGCCTGGGCCATGACCAGCCTGACAGTGTCTCCCACCTTATTGCAGCTCTACATTTTTTGGGAGCTGGTGGGGCTTTCCTCTTATCTGTTGATCGGCTTCTGGTTTGAAAAATTCAGCGCAACGCAGGCCGGGAAAAAAGCCTTTGTCATGACGCGGGCCGGGGATGTAGCTTTTTTTCTCGGAATCCTGCTGGTGTTCTATGGCCTCGGCTCGCTTAATTTTACGGATATCAATGCCCCTGAATCGGCCGCCCGCATGCCGCCGCTGCTTCTGACCGTGTCCGCCTTACTGATATTCTGCGGCATTATCGGCAAAAGTGCGCAATTTCCCTTGATGACTTGGCTGCCGGACGCCATGGAGGGCCCGACGCCTGTCAGCGCCCTGTTGCATTCGGCCACGATGGTGGCAGCCGGAGTGTTTTTAATGGCGCGCCTGTTTCCCTATTTCAGCCAATCCGAAACGGTCATGACGATCTGCATGAGCGTCGGATGCATTAGCATGCTTTTGGCCGCTACCATGGCCATGGTGAGCCGTGATATCAAACAGGTGTGGGCTTACTCCACTATCAGCCAACTGGGGTTGATGATAATGGGACTTGCTGCGGGTGATCGCTTTAGCGGCTTGTTTCATCTGACCACCCATGCCGGGTTTAAGGCATTGCTCTTTCTTTGTTCCGGCGTGTTTATTCATGCCTTTGGCACCAATGATGCGCAAACGCTCGGGAAAAAGCATTGCCGCCGAATGAAGCTGCCCATGATCTGCCTGGTGATCGGTGTCATGGCCCTGTCCGGGTTGCCACCGTTTTCCGGCTTTTTTTCCAAGGAGTCCATCATGACGGCCTTGGCCGGATTGAATAATCCCATCTGGCTGGCAGCCGCGCTGGTGGGCGTGTTTTTGACGGCTTATTACGCCTTTCGCCTTGTCTTTCTGATGCTATTGCCGGATAAACCGGAGGAAACAGCCAATGAGGCGCCCCACTTGCATGGGGTTGCGGGCGTGATGGCTCTGCCGTTGATTATTCTGGCGGGGGTCACCGTGGGGATGGGCTTTTTTGATACGGATTTGGCGGGTTTTTTAAGGGGCGCGGTGACGCCCTCGGATTACCCCTTCTCCCATTCGCCCTGGCTTCCCATTACGGCCATGGGACTGGCCGTAATGGGGGGATTGCTTTCCTGGGTTGAATTCGGTCGAAGCGGGGCAGCGCGCAAAGGGTTTGTGGCGCGGGTGCCGGCGCTACTGAATTTATTTCAAAACCGGTGGTATCTGGATCACTTGTATCGATTCCTTGTGGATCGAGTAATCGACCGGGGTATTTCACGGTTCTGCGCGCAAAACGATCAGCGGGTGATCGACGGTGTCATTGACGGGTTTGCCGAAGAAACGGTGTCGGCCGGGCGGCGGGTGTCGATGCTGCATGCGGGCATGATTCAGCATCGGATAGTGGTCACATTTGCCATTGTGGTGTTTTTGGCCTTGTACTTCTTTTTGTCGTGAGGATAGCCTGTTTCATGGTGCTTACTGAATTTCCCTATCTTTCCACCATTCTGTTAACCTGCGTGGCCGGGTTTACCCTGATTCTGTTGACCCCGGGGGCCCATGCCCGGCGAATCAAATGGATCAGCGCCGCGTTTTCAGGCACTACCCTGCTGCTTGCGCTCTGTCTCTTTTTTGCCTATGACACGCAACGCGGCGGGCTGCAATTTGTGGAGAAATTGCCCTGGGTGCCTTTGCTCGGCATCACCTATTATCATGCGGCGGACGGTTTTAGCCTGCCGAACCTGCTGCTGACGGGCATCGTGTTTTTCACGGGCGTGCTCACCATGTGGGAGCTAAAGGAGCGGGTGAAGGAATTTTTTGCCCTTTATTTTGCCTTGGTGACCGGCGTGTTCGGCCTGTTCATGAGCATGGATCTTTTTTTCATTTTCGTCTGGTACGATGTGTCCCTGTTTCCGATGTATCTTTTGATCGTTATCTGGGGAGGCACCCGTAAAGAATACGGCGCCATGAAGCTGACCCTTTATCTTCTGGCGGGAAGCGCCCTGATTCTGCCGGCCATTGTCTACCTGTATGTCCATTCCGGCTTAAACACCTTTTCGGTGACCGAGCTGATGAAGCCGGGCGTCTTTACCCCCGAGCAGCAACGGTTTGCTTTTATCTTTCTTTATATCGGATTCGGTATTCTGGCAGGCCTGTGGCCGTTTCACACCTGGTCGCCGGTTGGCCATGTGGCGGCCCCGCACGGCGTGAGCATGCTGCATGCGGGTGTACTGATGAAAATCGGCGCGTTCGGTGTGCTGCGGGTGGCCATTTTTATCTGCCCGCACGGATGGCAGTACTGGTCTTCGCTCATGGCGTTTCTGGCGGCATTTGGTATTATATACGGCGCATTGGCCGGTCTTCGACAGACCGATCTGAAATACGTTATCGGCTACTCCAGTGTTTCGCACATGGGCATTGTCGGCCTGGGACTGTCCACCGTATCGGTGGACGGGTTAAACGGCGCGGTGTTTCAGATGTTCGCCCACGGGGTGATGACGGCGCTGCTGTTTTCCTCGGTGGGGTACATCTACGACCGGACTCACACCAAGCAGATGGACGAGTTGGGGGGCCTAAGCCGGGTGATGCCCGTGGCATCCGCTTATTTTATTGTCGCGGCCCTGGCGGGCATGGGGGTCCCCTGCCTTGCCAGTTTTTGGGGAGAGCTGATCGTGTTTATCGCGGCGTTTCGGGTATATCCCGTGCGCGGCGCGCTATCTGTCCTGGCCCTCGTGGTCAGCGCCCTTTTCATGCTTCGGGTGGTGCAACGCACGTTTTATGGTGAAAAGAGGGAGAAATATGCGCATCTCGCGGATGTTTCCTTTACCCTGGGAATTCCCAGAATGCTTCTGGTTACGGTGTTGATCATCTTCGGGCTATGTCCCTTTTTACTTCTCGATGTCATCGAGACGGCGTCCGTCCCATTGATACAGGGGTTGCCATGACACACTGGATGCGGTTTGCGCCCGAGTTGATCTGCTTTTTTTCTGTTGCCGTGTTTCTCGTCCTGGCGATGGCCAGGCAGCCCGAACCGGTTCGGAATCATCGCGCCTCACTTTTTCTTTCCGGACTCGGCGTCCTGGTCTGCCTGGCGGCCATGAAGGTGAATGGCGATCTTTTTGCCGGAGTTTACCGGGTGGATTTTTTTTCGCAGGTATTTAAGCTGCTGTTATCCATCGGGCTTTTTTGTGTTCTTTGTCTTTGCTCGGAGCTGAACGGAATCTCACGGCGCTATCAGGCCGAGGTTTTTCTTCTGCTCTTCGCCTGTACCCTGGCCATGATGCTGCTGGTCAGCGGGGTGCATTTGTTGAGCATCTACGTTGCGCTCGAATTATCCAGCTATTGCCTCTATATTCTGGTATCCCTTCGAAAAGATGCGGCCATGGGCCTTGAGGCCGGACTTAAATACTTTCTGGTGGGCATTTCGGCTTCGGCGGTGATGCTTTTCGGAATTTCCGTCCTGTACGGTACGACCGGCGCATTGCACCTGAATGAGCTTATGCGCATACTGCCCCATGCGTTGGAACGACCGGTCGTGATGGTGGGCCTTTTTCTGACCTTGAGCGGGTTTTTCTTCAAACTGGCCTTATGTCCGTTTCACATCTGGGCCCCGGATGCTTACCAGGGCGGCGCAAACCAGGTCGCCGCCTATATCGCCACCGTCTCGAAGGTGGCGGCCGCCGCGGTATTGATGCGGGTGGTTGGAACCGGTGCGCTCGGCAGCGGTCATTTGGTTTATGGATTGGCCTTTCTATCGATTGCGACCATGACCATCGGAAACCTGGCGGCTATTGGTCAAACGGATCTGAAACGATTGCTGGCCTATTCGAGTATCGCCCACGCCGGGTATATTTTGATCGGCATACTAAGTGTCGGGGCGGCCGGGCCAGTGGGCGTCGTATTTTACGCGGCAGCCCTGCTGCTGATGAAACTATCGGTCTTTTTCGTCGTGATCAAAGTGGCCTGTACCGGCGAGAATCCCGGCATCGCGGATTTGGCCGGCCTGCACCGGCGTGCGCCGATCCTTGCGCTGCTCCTCCTGGTGACCCTTTTCAGCCTGGCCGGCATTCCGCCGTTTATCGGCTTTACAGCCAAGCTGTTGATTTTTACGGGCGCCATGAAAGCCGGTCATTTCGGCCTGGTTCTGGTCGCCATGCTCAATGTGGTGGTATCGCTATATTACTACCTGCTCGTCCTTAAAGCCGCCTATTTTCTGCCGTACGACGAAGCAGCCCCCCGAATCCCCCTATCCGTTGCTGCCCGTGGATTTGCCCTTTGCGCCATGTTGCTCATGGTGACCGGCGGCATTTATCCGGGCGGGCTGGTCGCTGTTGCGGATGCGGCGATAAAGGCCTTGATGCAGCCCTGATCTGCCCAAACGCCTATTTCTAATAAACCTTGGGGCTTGAAAATCTTTTGCCGAGCACGTTGAATGTGTTTTCCATGATAACAAATGCATCCGGATCAGTTGTAAAAACGATCTCTTCCACCCTTTTGAGCTCATGGTTGTTGACCACGGTCAGAAGAATTTTTTTGGGCTGTCCCGAGTAAGCGCCGCTGCCGTCCAGAAAGGTGGCGCCATGTCGTATTTTTTCAAGCACCTGGTCGGCAATTTGTTGCGAGTAGTCCGAAATGATCAACACCATTTTTCGCTGGTTGAACATGCTGAGCACGTAATCCAACGTCTGGGCCGTGATGAAGGTCTGGGCCAGAGAATAGAGCATGATATCCAAATCCAGTACGGTTAGACTAAAGGTGAAAATGATAATGTTAAAAAAGAAAAAAAACGCGCCCATGCGCAGATTGAATTTTTGATTGAGGATTACCGCGAGGATATCCGCGCCGCCGGCCGATCCCAGGGAGTGAAGTATAATCCCGGCTCCGGTTCCCATGATGGCGCCGCCGGCCAGTGCCGACAGGATTGGGTCTTTAATGCCGATCTCGATTGAAATCAGGTCGATGGCGGCTGCGGAAATGAGCATGCCGAAGGTGCTGTAATAGAAAAAGCGTTTGCTGACATATATCCATCCCAGCAGAAACAGCGGAATATTCACGATGAAATACCAAAAACCCGGCGAAAAAATATCGGTTGCATAATAGACCAGCAGGCAAACGCCTGAAATTCCGCCGGTGATGAACCCGTGAGGGACAGCGATGGCCTTCAGGCCCAGACTGAAAATAACGGCTCCGACGGTGATTAAGAATAAATTCCATGGGATATTGTATCGGTATCCTTTGGTTGATATCATAAAATGTTTATCTCCACTTTTTATATGGGTACGAGTTCGGCGCATCCAATACGGGAAAGATACACGAGATCAAGGAATTCAGCGGCAAGCGCGGCATTGGCCGCCTTTTCCGGGCAATGGTCCAGATAATCAGCTATATGAACAGCCGTAAGCGCGGAAAACGCAGTTTCATTTGCTGCGTCCGGTGCGTGGTGAAAGGAAATGGCGTGGGTAATCGGAGACGGAATGCCCCAAAGCCCCATCAGGTATGCGCCGATCTTAGCATGCGTGACGCCGAAGACTGCTTGTTCCAGATGCAAAAATTCGATGAAAGTGGACGGTTTTTGCGCTGCGATCGCTTTCATTTGTTGCGGGAAATTTGCCAGCATTACCAGTTTTCCGCAATCGTGAAGAAGCCCTGCCATGAAGGCCTGGTCCGCAACTTCACGGGATTGGTTTTTATTTTCCGCTAGTTTTTTCGCCAGCTGCCCGGTATTGAGGCTGTGCTGCCATAACCCCTTGACCAGAGAAGCAAAGGCTTTCGGCACGTCAAACTGAGTGAATATCTGAAGGGAAAGCACGAGGGATTTGACGATATCAAGCCCCAGCAGCAAAGCAGCCTGCTCCGGGCTTGTAATGCGATGGCGCAATCCGAAAAAGGCGGAGTTGACCAACTGAAGTATTTTGGATGACATGGCGATATCGCTGGTAATGATTTGCCCGACCTTTTTGATGGAAGGAGAGGGGGCTTTGAGTTCAGCCAGAATCTCCCCATAGAGTGCGGGAAGACTCGGCAACGCGTCGATTCGACACACAATGGCGCGAAGCGCGTCATCTTCGAGTTCATGGCGAAGCGATATGGTCTGCTCGATTTTTTCTTTCAGATGATCCGCCCGACAGGGCTTGGCGATAAACTGATGGGCGATTTGGACCGATTTCATGACGAGGGACTGATCGACTTCTCCTGAAAAGATGACGCGTATGACATGAGGATATCTTTCTTTTACCTCCCGAAGAAGCTCAATGCCCGTCATGCCGGCCATTCGAAAATCGGTGAGAATAACGTCCGCCGGCTGGTTTTCCAGAAAGGCCAAGGCTTCTGCGCCGCCCCGGGCAAAGGCCATGTCCCATAGATGCCGGTACGCATGAAGGGATCGCTTTAAGCCCATCAGCAGGTTGGGTTCATCATCCACAAAAAGAATGCTGCGTTTTTCCGGGAGGTTCATCGGTTATGTTTCCCGGTCGGAGAGCGGAAGGCGTATAATAAAGGTGGTGCCTGATGGTGACTGGGTTTCGAAGCGGATTGACCCCCCGTGGTTGGCGATAACCGAGGCGCTGATAGCCAAGCCTTGCCCGGTGCCTTTGCCCACCGGTTTGGTGGTAAAGAAGGGATCGAAAATTTTGGGTTGAATACTTTCCGGAATGCCGGAACCCGTATCGCTGATACGAATTTCCACCCATTCGGTTTGCCGACGGGTTTGAATGACGATTTTGCCAATCCTTCCGGGGGCGTCCGCGATGGTATCGTCGATGGCATCCGTGGCATTCACGATCAGGTTTAAGATGACCTGGTTGATTTCACCGGGCTGACAAGGCACTCTTGGAAGAGAGTCGTCTAAATCCGTTTCCACTTCGGCGACGCGTTTCCAGATATTGCGCGTCACCATCACCGTGTCGTAAATTGATTTGTTGATGTCCACCGCTTTTTTTTCCATTAATCCGGGATGGGAAAAATCGCGCATGGCGTTGACGATCTGCGTAATGCGGGTCATGCCGTCCAATGATTGGCGAATGGCTTCCGGAATCTGATCGAGAAGATAGTCTACTTCGGCGTTTTCCAGCACTGCCTGAAGGTCTTGAAGGGTTTTTGCCGTCACAGAGCCGGCTTTTACCGCCTGATAAAGCAGGGCATAGTGCGTTAACACCTTTTGAAACCCGTCAAATGCATCCTGTAAAAAAAAGATGTTATCGCTGACATACTGTGCCGGTGTGTTGATTTCATGGGCAATGCCCGCAGCCAGCTGGCCCAGGACAGCCATGTTTGAATTGGGGCTGGTGTTTGTGTCCGAGGTTACCAATGTTAGCTTTCTCCTTTGGCTCTATTTTGTTTCCGCGCCACATAGGCTTCAAAATCAAGGGCAATCACCGGCGGCAGCTGGCTTTCGGCCGGTCCTCCGGGCGGGGTGTCATCGGCGGCCTGACGATCTGTCGGTTTGCCCAGAAACTGCCGAAATTCACCCAGTTCTCGGGAAATATCCGTTGTGGCCGTTACCAGCCGATTGAGAGAAAACAATATCTGTTGCGATATGGCGGATACTTCCAAGGGGATAATGCCGGGGGACTCATTGTTGACTGCCGCTTTTTCCGCCGGCGGCGGCGCCAAGGGCGCTTCGGACGGCTTGGCGGGTTTTTGGTGAGGCATTCGCAGCGGGCCTTGGGCGATTTGCGAATATTTATGCCAGAAGGTATTTAATCCCTCGTCCGCGGCAGCGGCGTTGGGACGGTCATCCAGCAGGTTTTGAGCCAATCGGCCGATAGCGCCGGCCGCGCGTCCGTTCGGATACAGGGTGACAAAGGGTCTTTGTCTGGCAACGGCTTCGGCCACCCCTTCATCTAACGGCAAGCTGCCGATATAGAGAATATCCAGCGGAAGGTATTTTCGGACGGTCTCTCTGAATTTTTCAAAAATAGTTTGCGCAAATCGTTCATGTTTTGCCTGGTTGATGACGACCTTTACCGGATTGCGATACCCGTTTAAGGAAAGCACTTTTAGAAGCGAGTATCCGTCCGTTAACGAGGTGGGCTCCGGAATGATCACCAACAGAACTTCCTCTGCCGCCATGCAAAAGGAAAGGACTTCACGCGAGATGCCGGCGGATGTGTCGAAAATCAGAATATCGTACCCCTCAAGACAGGAAAAGGAAGCAATCAGGCGGCTCAGAGGGTCGCCTTGAAGGCCCGTGAGCTTTTCAACCCCGGTTCCGCCCGGAATGATGGCGATTCCGCTCGAATCTTGAATAATAATATCAGACAAGTGTTTTTCGCCGTTGATGACATCTTCCAGGTCGAATTCCGGTCGTATTCCCAGAAGAATATTGATGTTGGCCAGTCCCAAGTCCGCGTCAAAAACACAGGGGCGATGCCCCTCTCTGGCTAGTTGCACCGCCAGGTTGACGCTGATATTGGTTTTACCGACACCGCCCTTTCCGCTTGTAACGGTTATGATCCTCGCCATGATGTGTTCCTTAAATCTATGTGACTGGTGAGGCCAACACCTCTGTTCGGCCGTTATGGACCTCAAAACGAAAAAGAATTTCCTTGCATCGGTATCTTTCACATAGGTGTTGATGATTTTCCGAGATAAAGGAATAAAACAACGGCTCTTCATTTTCAAACGGCTTTAACCCGGCGGTTTCCTGGTAATACCGGTACTCTTCGTACAGTTTTTTCATCAGCTCTTTTTGGGTGGCCGGATGTTTGAGCTGCAACGTCTGATCCGGAGTTGCCGCGCCGGATTGGGGCGGCTGCCGGGAGTCGCCGGTGTATAACATTTCACCATAAAGAAGCGCATAGAGCTGACCGAATTTTTCATCGGTAATCAGAACGCAATTCATCTGAAGTTCGGGATAAAGCGATTTTAACCCGTGCATGCTCCATATGTTGGCCGGATTGGACACGGCCAGCGTAAGGTTGTTCCCGCTTTGAAACAAGGGAAGGATGCGATTTTCCAGGGCATATCCCTGTCCGACAAACTCTCGCAACGCCATTTTCTGCTTTTCGTAATATACATACCCGTCCAGTTTTTGAAACGGCGTATTGTACTGAATTGAAAGGGTAAAATAGAGTTGTTCAACAGCAACGTAGCGTCTTTTAAGCAGTATTTTACCGAGGGACAGATTGCTTGCGGATTGCTCGGAAAGCGCTTCTTTGAGCTGTGTTTCCGTCAGCAGCTCCTGCAATAAAAGAATTTGCCCCAATTTCAAATCCTGGCTGAATTTGCGAAACACATGGTTCAGTTCCGAAAGGGTGACCAGATTGCGGTCATAGAGAATTTCACAAACCGATTTTTGATGGGATTTCAGTTTGAGCGCACGCTCCAAGTCCAGTTCGCTGATAAGACCGAGGCTGATGGCAAGCTTTGCAAAGTCGATGCTTTCCAAGGTGCGCTGCAGCAGCACTTTGCGATCGTTTTCGGTCAGATAGCCCTTGTGGACCAGCATAACGCTTAACGGATTGGCGGCGTCGCCGTTGCGTTGGCACTCATTCAACTGTTCACGGGAAAACAATCCTTTTTCAAGGCCGATGGCGGCGATTTTCTCTTGCGTCTTTTTATCTCTCAGCAGTCGCTTGAACTCATCCTGTGGCAAATTAGCGATGTCGCTGATGAGCAACCCGATCGGTTTTTGAGCGCGGACAAGGTTTTGCTGCCGGGTTTCCTTTGCGGATGCCATGTCCTCCGGTGTGACAAAACCTTCCTTTAGCAGCTTGTTTTCCAACTCCGAATATGCTTTTCCGCCGTCCATCTTCAGAAACCTCCCCGCCTGTTTTTTGCGACGCCAATTCAGAGCCCTTATCGAAAAATACATGCAAAAACATGCATGTTTTTATTTGTAGGATGAGGTTGCTACCCCCTTAAGCCTTATAGCTTCCCAGCCTCCCAGCTTCCCAGCTTTTCCAGGTTAGGCTATTCCTTTAGGTCTTCCTCATCCTTTATTCTGGCAGCTTCCATCAATATGTGCATTAACGGCCGATGAATTCCAACTTCTTTTTTCCGGCCGATGTTTTCAATTTCAATGACGGCATTTTTCCAATTGATAATCTCGCAGGCAGCGGCCTCATTGGTCAGCTTCTCAGTCTCTGCGCCGATCAGTCTGCCTTTTTGAAAAAACAGCAACCCCAACTTTTCGCCCGATCGTACTTGCAATGTGCATGTTTTTTCCTCCATTTCAAGCATTTGAAGGAAGGATGCCGTGCCGATGCCGTCAATTTGACCTCTTGGCGCCGAATGCAGTGCGTCTTTTATGGTGTTGATAACGGCAGTGGTGTCAATCGGTTTTTCAAAGCATCCGGCCGCGCCGACCGCTTTAATTTCCTGATGCA
The DNA here is from genome assembly GCA_034003325.1 of Desulfobacterales bacterium. Classification (NCBI taxonomy): domain Bacteria; kingdom Pseudomonadati; phylum Thermodesulfobacteriota; class Desulfobacteria; order Desulfobacterales; species Desulfobacterales bacterium. The sequence goes on along the minus strand of JAVEYW010000010.1, from coordinate 18,358 downwards.
TCTCAGCGGCGGATTGCCAGGTCATGAGGAACCCCTCTACTTCAGAAAAATTTTCATGAACCGCCGCCAACAAATCGATTCCATTCATTTCCGGCATATCCTTATCCGCAAGGATGATATCGATTTTCAAAAGATTTAAAATGGTCAGGGCGACCTGGCCGTTTTCGGCCGTCAGCACCTCAAACTGACCGGTTGCGTGCAGGGCCGCAGACAATACGGAGAGCACTTCGGGATCATTATCGACGACCAGAACTTTTTTTCGAAAGCGTTGGTCCGGAATATTTTGATTCGATTTTAACAGTTGATTGTTTTTATGATACTGCTCAAGCCCGGCCTGAATGGCTTTTTCAAGTACATGAATTTTGCAGGGTTTGGTCAGAAAGCGAAAGATATACCCTTTGTTTAGGGCGTTAATGGAGGCATCCAGATTGGCATGGCCAGTCAGCATGATGAAAACGCTTTGGGGCGCCGCCTGCCTTGCTTGTTCGAGAAATTCGAACCCGTCCATGCCGGGCATGACGAGATCCGAGATGATGACCGCATAGGGCCCCTTGTCGGATATAACGTTAAGGCCTTCCGGACCGCTGCCCGCGATATCGACCTGGAATGTTTTGCGAAGGCGGCGCTGGTTCGCCTGAAGCAGGTTCATATCATCGTCGACAAACAATACTTTGCTCATGTATCGTCTCCAGGTGCGGGTATAATGGATACCATCGTCGAAAGGACATGATTGAAACAGTAAGGCGTTGAGCGGTATTCATACCATGGGTGAACGGTTTACTCAACTGGCTATTTTGTCGGGTTTAAAAGACTTATACAGGGAGGTGTCCGCAATTGCCTCATACCCGCCGAGTGTGGCAACCACAGTGTGGTCGGCGTCAACAAAGGTGATGTCGCCGATCATTTTATGCCGGGATCGGCTTGTCACCTCCAATACCGCAGTCACGCCGTCTTTTGGAAACTCCCGGCAAAACTGCCTGTAGGATGCGGTATAGCTGGGCAGCGACACTGCGCCGAGATATTCGTAACACCAGACGCAGGCCATTTGAAACGCGCTATCCAGCGCCAGCGGATCACTGATCCAACGGGTGCGCAGGGGATTTACCATCCACTTTTCAGGCTTGGGCGCAGCAGCGATTTTGGCGGCCATGCCCTGTTCGGAAAGGCCGATGATCTGTTGCAAGCCTTGCAGGGCCACGCCATGAAAAAGGATGGTCTCATAGACTTCCTGAACGGATTTTTCATAAGGCGCAAAACAGGAGATAAATGTAGGCGCGATCATCGGTGCTTCGCAGACTTTCGAAGATAGCACCGCTTTGGCGCGAGAGTGAATCACATCTTTTCCGTCTTTGACGCCGTTTCGAATCTCCACATTCACCTCATAGACATCGCCTTTTTTCCGCGCTTTGCCCGCCATGAGGCGAATCGTTTTGGTGTCGTGTTCCAGTCGAATGCCTTTTAGCAGGCGTAAATCGTCCAGCCCGTGCAAGTAAAGCCCGGGATTGCCGTGCATGGCGCCGTGGCCGATCCATTCCGCGATGAGCGCAAAAGGAACCACCGGGATGCCGTCCAACTGGTGGGACTGCAGCACGGGCAAACGTTGGACATCGATTTCCCGCTTAAAGAGCAAGGATAAATCAGCGGGTGCTGAATGCGTCGAGGGCAACCGGATTGTTTTTCCCCGATGATCCTCGGTGACCGTGCTATGGCCTTCAAGTGCGGCGCCCAACACGATTTGTGCGGGGGCCGTTCCGGGCCGTGTCATCTCTCTTACCAGGCAGCGCGCGCCGGCTGCCATGGGGATAAGGTCTATGCCGCGTTTGGTGAACTCGCGCTTTAACGCGTCGGTTACCATGCCGCCGTCCCAGGGCCCCCAGTTAATGGAGATCGTGCGGCAGGACGGTCGCTGAAAGGCCTCGATCTCAGCCATCTTGTTGAGCATTTCGTTGGCCATGGCATAGTCCGCCTGGCCCCGGTTGCCGAAACGGGCGGCGACGGATGAGAAAAAGACGACATATCTTAGCGGGTCCGCTTTCGTGCAGACGAGCAGGTTCTGCGCCCCCCGAATTTTGGTGTCAAACACGCGCGAGATCTGCTCAGGTGTTTTATCCACGATCAGCCGGTCTTCCAATACACCGGCGCCGTGAAGAATGCCGGTGACGGGGCCGTGAATCGCGCGCACTTTTTCAAGAACGGTGGTCACTTCGGCCTCATGACGGACATCCAACTGAAAATAGTGGACTTGAGCGCCCGTGGCGTTGATTCTGTCGATGTTCTGCGAGATTTCGCGGTTGGCCGCATACCGGGAATAGATCGCTTCTACGGCTCGGGGTGACGGCGTTTGTTGATTGAATTCGTGGGAGATGACGGCTTTTTTGATTTCGGCGGCGGTTGTTAATCCGGATAGCCAAGCCGGCTCCAAAAAGGGCGGCTCGGATCGTCCCAGCAGCACCAGCGTCGGTGTTGCGGTTTGGGCCAACGCAAAGGCCGATGCGGCGGTGACCCCGCGGCCGCCGCCCGTTATCACGAAGACATCGGATGACGTGATGACCCCTTCATTCCCATCGCCCGGTGCATCGGGCGCGGATGAAAGGCAGAGCGAGATGATTCCGCTCGGGGTCAGGCCGGTTTCCGTCTGATGCCGGCGGGATTCATTCATTAGCTCGGTTGCAATATGGATGGCCAGTTCCCGGGTTTCAGCCCAGTCCGGAGAGACATCGATGGCGCGGCAGATCACTTTTTCCCACTCGATAGCGGCGGTTTTAACGAGCCCGGCCAATGCGCCCATCGCGGGTTTGGTCATGCCGTTTCCACCAAAGCCAAAGGCGCCGTCCATGAACGTGATGGCTGCAAACAGAGCGGATCGCGTTTCAGCCGCGGCTGTCAGGGTGGATGCGGCACAGCGCGTTAGAAAAAACCACGATTTCAGTGTTTCGATATCCAGCGGATCCATGCCGTTATCAGAAAGGCGCCCGGCATCCGGAATCATTACAAGGCCGCATGCATCGGCGGGAAATGCCTCTGTTTTAAGTATCTCTTGAACGGCATCGGCGGAAAGGGCTTGGGCCGATTGCCCCAAATCGCAAAACGCGGCTGCAAGCGCATCTGAAAGCCCTGATGCGTCGGCCGTAATGTACAGGGTGCCGTTTGAATCGATGGGGCGAACCGATACCGGTTGAAAGGAACATTTTTCCAAACGGACAACAGATCTTGCCACAGTCGTTGTTCCGTCATCGGACGTGTTTCCCGGCGTTACTGGGTCTTTGTCGACGGTGGCGGATGGGGCGGTTTTAGGGGAGGTATCGACTTGACCGGGCGCGGAAAGATGGTGAACGATTTGCGCAAGCGTTTTTAGTCGTCCCATGGTTTCGGGCTGAACCCGGGGCAAGCCGGGTATGGTTTCCGCAAGAGAAGATAAAATCTCCACACGCTTGATGGAATCGATTCCCAAATCCGCTTCAATATCCATTTCAAGTTCCAGCATCTCTCGGGGATAACCGGTGAGCCGGCTGACCACCTGCATGAGGGCTTCCTCAAGATCGCTGGTGGGGATACCCGGTGGTGTCGCTTTATTTTCAGGTGGCGCGGCCGGTTTCGAATCTTTCTTCTTTGTCTTTCCGTGAGTTTGGGATAGATGATCGACGATTTGGCCCAGCGTTTTCAGCCGTCCCATTATTTCGGGTTGAACCGGTGGAAGTCCGGGCAGGGATTCCGCCAGCGTGGAAAGGATTTCCACGCGCTTGATGGAATCGATACCGAGATCCGATTCGATGTCCATATCCAGATTCAGCATGTCTTCCGGATATCCTGTAAGTTTACTGACAATGGCCAGCAGATGGCCTGCGATATCGTTTTTCTCGGCGGTTTCTTCAGGGGCGGCTTGCACGGCAACCGTTTGCAGCGCAGCCGGTATAACAGCCTTGGTATTCGGCTTTGATTCCAAAGGGGTTTCTGGTATGGGCATCGGTCTGCTTGCCGGAACGGGAATAGCGGTGGAAACGGTTTGATCGGTTTTGGGCGCTTTTTCAGTTGGCGTGGTTCGGGGGCGGGGAATGCCATGGCCCTGAATAAAACCGGTCATTTGCCGGGCGCTATCCATCATTTCCTTTAACGCCCTGCCGGCTTCGGCTTGCGTATCGAGGAATTTTTGATGGGTTTCGGCGGTTTTCATCTGAAGGGCTTGCATGGATTTTAGCCCTTGTTCCGCCACGCGAAGCGCGTTTTCGATGGTAGAAGCAGGAGGATAGCCCGTATTCGGCGAGAGCAGGGGATGTTGACCCGTGGACGTTGATTGCGTTGGGGATATGTGCATGTCGTTTGTTTTGATTTCCATGGTGTCCGGTATCGGTTCGCGCACCGGCAACACCGGCCTGGAGAGCGCAGGTGTGCCGGACGCGGATAATTTGGGGGTTTCGGGTTTGCTTGACCGGATGTTCGCACCGGTCAGCGTTACATTCATTTTGGGCCTTGCGGGTCTGGTGACAGGATCTTCCCACTGGTTGAGAGCGATCGAATACCCGAGCGCGCCGAGGCGACACAGCACGGTTGCCAGATCCATGACCCCGTTGCGCTTGCCGGAGGAGCTGTCCAGGGAAATAATGTTTACAGCGGCTTCCTTCAGAATGGATTTACAAAGGCCGGCCAGCACGGACTTGGGGCCCACTTCAAGAATCGTTCGGACCCCGTCTTTTTGCATGTTCTGAATATTTTTTATGAATTCAACCGGTTTGACAAGTTGATCGCTCAAGCGTTGCCGGGCGATGGCGGAATCTTTCGGATAGGGTCGCCCATCCGTATTGGCATATACCCGCACCTTGGTCGGGGTGAAGGTGATTCCGGCCAGCGCCGATTCAAAGGGCTTGCAGGCCGATGCCATCAACGGGCTGTGAAAAGCGGCCGAAACCGGCAACCGTTTGGTCTTATAGCGCCAGTCGCGGCATTTGGTTTCAGCCAGGGTGACAGCCGCCGCGGGCCCGGACAATACGCCCTGTTCCGGGCTGTTTCGGTTGGCTATCACCACATCGACCTGGGCTTCTTCCAACCGATTGGCGAGCTCGTTCAAGGGGCCCAATACCGCCATCATGGTGCCGGCATCGTGGTCTTTGCCGTTACTGGCGGCAGCCATGCATTGACCTCGGCGAATGGAGAGAGTGTGCAGTGACGGCTCATCGCACCAGCCGGCCGCGCAAAGGGCCGTAAGTTCTCCGAAGCTGTGGCCGCCCGCGACATCCGGTTGAACGTTAAATCGTTGCAGCACGCGCCACATGGCCAGGCTGACCGCGCCGATGGCCGGTTGCGCATTATCCGTTGAGCGCAGACGGGAATCGAATTCAAGCGCTTTTTCCTCGGAAGCGGTATCGAATGGAAAAATAATGTCACTCAGTCGATTCCCCTGCGGGTTGGATTGTTGAAAAAGGTTGTCCGCGGACGCCAGGACAGCCAGGGCTTCCGGAAAGGTGCAGATTAGATCGTTGCCCATGCCGGTATACTGGCTTCCCTGACCCGGAAACAGAACGGCCATTTTTCCCGTAACAGGTCCGCAACCATAGAAAATATTCGGCAATTGCCAGGAATGGTCCGGTGGATTGCCGTTCAGCGCATTAATGGCCGCGGTGAACAAATTCGACAGTTTTTCAGCATCGAAGCGGGGCATTTCAATTGCCATCAATAACCGAAACGGTGCCTCAGCGGAAAACCGCTTTCTGGACTCATAGGCCTCAACCGCCAAATCAATGGACGTCCAGCCGGCTTTGGCGCTTTTGGTGAGTTCGGTGAGTTGCGATGTCAGAAGATCGTGCGCGGGCGCGCAAAACGATAGAATTTCAACCGTTCCGTCCCAGGACACGGCCTGTTTTTGCGGTTGGTATTCTTCGAGTACGACATGAAAATTACTCCCCCCGAATCCGAAACTGCTGACGCCAGCACGCCGGGGAGAATCGGAGGTTGTCACCCACGGTCGCGATTGTTGGTTCAGGTAAAACGGGCTTTCTTCCATGCCGAGCCTGGGATCGGCCGTTTCTGCCTTCAGAGTGGGGGGCAGTACTTTATGATACAGCGCCAATGCCGTTTTGATCAGAGCGGCAGACCCTGCCGCCGCCTTGGAATGGCCGATCTGGGATTTCACGGACCCTATGGCGCACCGGCGTCCGTTGGGCGTTGATTTGCCAAAAACATTTTTAAGGGTTTGAAATTCCACCTGATCACCGACGCGTGTGCCGGTGCCGTGCGCCTCGATCAATTCGACGGTGTTCGGGGAAATATCGGCCAGCGCATAGGCTGTGCGAAGGGCTTTTTCCTGGCCTTCGGATCTCGGCGCATAAATGCTCTGGGATCTGCCGTCACTGGATGAGCCGAGGGCCCGTATGAGGGCATAAATCCGATCGCCGTCCCGCTCCGCATCGGGCAGCCGTTTTAAGACCAGCATGCCGAGTCCTTCCCCGAGCAGCGTGCCGTCGGCATCTTTTGAAAAGGGACGGATATCTTCCGTGGGGCTTAAGATAAATGTGCTGGAAAAGCACATGTGCATGAAAATATCGTTTAACAGATCCACCCCGCCGGCAATCACCATATCCGAGCGGCTGGTGGTGAGTTCCAGCAAAGACAGGTGAAGGGCGCTCATGGAGCTGGCGCACGCCGCATCCACGACGCAATTGGTGCCGCCCAAATCCAGCCGGTTACAGATTCTGCCGGCCACCACGTTGCCCAAAAGTCCCGGAAAGGAGTTTTCCTGCCACGGTACGTAAGCCGCTGCGATATCCCGGGTGATTTGCTCAATTTTATCGGCGGGGATATCGGCCGCTTGCAAGGCCCGTCGCCAGTGCGGGTGTCCCAGGCGCGCGCCCAGCGGAATAGCCAGTTCCTGCGTGCCGGTGGCGCCCAGTATGACACTTGTTCGATCGCGGTCAAAGGGTTTGCCGTCAAGGTATCCCGCATCGTTGAGGGCCGCTTTGGCTGTCAGCAGGCTGAGCAGTTGAGAGGTGTCCGTGGCCTCCAGGTTGGCTGGCGGAATACCAAATTCAGTTGGATCAAAGCTGACCGGGGGTAAAAATCCGCCCCGTCGGCAATACACATGATCCGGCCGCTTGGGGTCTTTATCGTAATAGTCCGCTACGGACCAATGGGTTGCAGGGACGATCTCGATGCCGTCTTGCCCGTGATAGATAAGACGCCAGAAGTCCTTGAGCGCGGATGATTTGGCAAACATGCACCCCATGCCGATGATGGCGATGGGAATTTGCGGGTATTTAATATCGGTCATTTGAATTCAATCAGTCCCTTAGCTCGGTTAACAGGCCATTCAGGGTTTCAAGGGGCAGGGGTGTAAAGTTCGTTTCTTCGGGCTGCAAGTGAATCCCCTGGTTGCTTAGCCAGTTTAACCGGGTGATCATGGCGGCGCCGACAAGCAGATTCTTGGCGACGGTCACCACATTTCGATTTTCGGGTCTCTCCAGAAATGATCCCTTGGTCCATTCATTAAACGCGCCGATGGCCGGTCCGCACCAGATCTGATAATCCATTTGCCGCGCTGAATTCCCCGATGTCGCCCATCGGCAGGATTGCCCCAGGTAAGAGCGAAACACCAGGGCCATTTTATGTTTGGGATCTTGTTCAGCCAATGGAATCTGGCCGGGATCACGTTTCAGGAAAAAGGCGCGGGTCTGCTCCCATTCCGCCTCGATGGATTTGTGAAAACAGGTTTTTTCCAGCATGGCCCGCTGCGAAGCGGGAATATGGTCAAGACTTTCACAGGCATTGTAAATTTCGTAAAGCTTGGCTGCTCGCAAGGGGAACATCGTTCCCCGTTTGAGGACCTGCACCTTGACCCCCATCTCAAACATGTCCGCCGAGGGCGTCATGGCGACATCCGCCTGGCCGGCTTCGGCCAGCAGATGGCGCACCGTGTCCGATGTGCCGGATTCCACACAAGCCTGGTTTACGGTGCCCGTCAGCACATAGGCCGCGCCCATGGCAAAAGCAGCGGCCGTGGAATGAGGCGTGGCTATTCCGCCGGCAAGACCGACGCACAAGGGCCGTGAATACCCATACCGTGCCTGAAGTTCGTTTCGAAGCGCCAGCATGGTCGGCAGCAAGGCGATGGCAGCACGGTTATCCGTATGCCCGCCCGAGTCGGCTTCAGCCGTCAGATCATGCGCCACCGGAATAAACTGAGATAGGTCCGCCTCCTCGCGAGTAATCAACTTTTCACTTAAAAGCTGATCAACCAATTTGCCCGGCGGCGGTGAAAAAAATTTACGGGCTACCTCGACGCGGGATACCTTGGCCACCACTTTGTTGGGGCAGATAATCCGCCCCTGCGGGTCGCGGTGAATTCCCCTGAGCCGGTAATGCACCAGGGGCAGGGTCAGGTCCATATAAGCCGCGGCACTGACGCGCCGAACCCCTTTTCGCAAATAAAGGGCCACCGTCGCTTTTTCAAGTTCAGGGTCAAAAGGACTGTGAATAAGATTAAACCCATAGGGGTGCCCGTTCAGTTGCGCTTGCACGTCAACCACCGCGGCTTCGATTTCATCAATCGTCAATCCGCCGGCGCCGAAAAAGCCGATCATGCCGGCTTTTCCCATGGCGGCTACCATGTTGACGGAGGTGATGGCGTTTGCCATGGCGCCGGCCACATAAGGATATTTGAGCTGATGTTCGGATTTGAAAATGGCATCGCCAAAGTTTTCAGGCCACAGGGCAGGGGCATATCCCAGCAGGGGGAAGCCTGATGCATCCTGCATCTTGCCGATCACGGCACACCCCTGTTGAAACACCGCCGGTTTTCCCTTGACATCCACCAGGAACATCGGATGAGTAATCCGAAGCGCCGCGTCATGAATCGTTGTCTCCCCGCAGGGGGCGTCACCGTTTTCTTTATCGGCGCTCTTCCACCACCCCAAAAGGGTTGGTTGGGCGCCATGGAATTGAACCATCTGTTATTCCAGCTTATTGATAATTTTTTCCGGGCTAGGCGCGATGCAGCTGCTTCCCCCGGTTGCGGGCCATGGAGGGGGTGCCCGAACTGAAAAAGGCGCCGGCATTCATGGCCCAATAGTGTCATGCATGCGTCATAATGCAAGAAATTTAACGAGTTAAGCCATAAAAATAATCAAAAACGGTGGGCGTGTCAAGCAGGAAGCTCCGCGGATTTGCGGGAAAAACACTATAGGGGCAAGAATTGAACGATTAGCAAAATAATTGTGTCATAAGTCCAAGCTGAATAAATTATTTTATAACATGAATTCGAAATTATAACCGATTTTAACCGACATGCTTTGCGTCATGCGAGGTGATCCCGGATCGGAATTAATTCTTTTAGGGAATCAGAAAATGCCAATTTACCTAACGATGACGATTGCCCGCAACCCCGTAGGGGCGAACCAGTGTGTTCGCCCTTCGTAATCAGGGCGAACACACAGGTTCGCCCCTACAATGCCGACGATAATTCGAAAATGCGCATTGCATAAACGGTTTATCAAAAAATTCGGTGTCCCTTAGCCTCTGGGATGGAATTTCTCGTGCATCTTTTTCAGGTGCTCCCTGGCCACATGCGTATAGATCTGTGTGGTGGAAATATCCACATGCCCGAGCATCATTTGGACGGCCCTCAAATCCGCGCCGCCCTCCAGCAGATGGCTGGCAAAGGAATGCCGTAAACTATGAGGGGTGATTTTCTTTTTAATTCCGATGGCTAAGGCATATTGCCGCAAAAGCTTCCAAAATCCTTGCCGGGTCATGGGTTTTCCCGCTCTGGCAATAAACAGAAAATGACTTTGGTGCTGCTTCAACAACTCCGGCCTTACCGTACTCAGATAAAGTTCGATAATTTTCTGCGCGGGAATGCCGATCGGCACGACTCGCTCCTTGCTGCCTTTTCCGAATACGCGAATAAATCCGGCTTCAAGGTGGATGTCGGTCAATTTCATGTTGACGAGCTCGGACACCCGCAATCCGGCTGCGTAAAGGATCTCCAGCATGGCAGCATTTCTGACCCCTTTGGATTGGGTCATATCGGGCGCGCGAAGGAGCGATTCGATTTCCTCAAAAGAAAGAACATCCGGCAATTTAAGACCGATTTTAGGCAGCTCCACCAGACGGGCCGGATTATGATCTATCACCTTTTCCTGCACCAGAAACCGGTAAAAACTGCGAATCGCCACCAAATGGCGGGCGCGGCTTCTGGCGCTCAGTCCCTCACTGCGCAGGCGGATCAGGTGCTTTAAGATCATCGCGGTGTCCGCCGCATGAATGTCCGCGATGCCGGATTGCGTTAAAAAGTCAAGATATCTTTTGATGTCAATGGCATAGGATTCAAGGGTGTTTGTGGAAAGGCCCTTTTCGATTTGAAGGTAACTAAAAAACAGATCCGACAATTCGTTGAGACAGGGCATGGAGATCAATTCCGAGGTTAATTCTTGTTTTCCACGGATACACGCGAACCTTGATTTAAAGCAAAATCATATTGGCCGGATCCGTTTGATTTAAAATCTCGACGCTGTCGTTCGTTACGACAGCCATATTTTCAAGTCGAACGCCGCCCCAATCAGCCAGATAAATACCGGGTTCGATCGTAAACACCATACCCGGTTCCAATGGCGTGTCCCGTAGCGGGCTTAAGCGAGGCGCTTCATGAATGGCCAATCCGACGCCATGGCCGAGACCGTGCCCGAATTTTCCCTTGAAGCCCTTTTTTTCAATATGGGATCTGGCGATTTCATCCACGGCTTTGGAGCTGACACCGGGCCGGACCGCATCAGTGGCAAAGCGCTGGGCATCCAGAACCGTTTGGTAGACCTTTTTATAGGTGTCATCCGGTGGCCCGATATAGGCCATGCGGGAAATATCCGAGCAATAGCCGCCTACCCGCACGCCCCAGTCGAAAAGAATCGGCTCGCCGGCATTGATTTTCCGCTCATCCGGAATCGCATGAGGAAGCGCGCTTTTGGGGCCGGAAGCAACAATGATCGGAAATGACAAGCCATCCGCACCTGCTTCCCGAAGTCGCTTTTCCATCTCCCGGGCAATCGCCTTTTCACTCATGCCGGGACGCAGGGTCGGCACGAAATCTGAAAACACGGTTTCCGCGATGTTTAGGGCCTCTCGAATAGCGATAATTTCTTCCGGAGATTTTCGAATCCGGAAAGTCTCGACCAGCTCCACCTCGGGCATCAGCTCAATTTGCAGGTTGCCTGCCTGAAGTTGCGTTTTAATGTGGTCGTATTGCATGACGGTCATGCGAACGCTTTCAAATCCGAGTGCTTGGGTCGACAAGGATGCTAAAATAGCGGGCAGTTCCTTGGCCAGCCCCCCCTTGTATTCGATAATTTCATATAAAGGGGCTTCTTGCGTTGCCTGCAAGGTATATCTTGAATCCGTGGCAAGGATCGCCCGATTCTCAGTGATCAGAAGAACCCCGGATGATTCGTCGAATTGCGTGTCTTCTCCGGTAAAGCCACTCAGATAAAACCGGTTTTCACCCACTAGAACCAGAAAGGTGTCGAATGGCTTTTGGGCAAGGGTTTGTCGGAATTGGGTTAATCTGAATTCAAAGATGGAATTCACTTGGGCTCCTTATCTTGTCGAGGGGACACTGAGACAGCATACGGCCTATTTATCTCGAAAGGGTGCTTGAGTCAATCACCGGTCCGGTTTCGGCAGCAACGATAAGTGATCGGTTCAATGAATTTTACCAAGCAGGGGCGCGCTGCGTCCTATGGGGATGGGCGCCTGACCCCGGAGGCCATCCCCATGATATCTTCGGAGGAAAAAAGAATTGATGCTTTCAAAAAATCTGTGTTCAAAAAATCTGTTGACATTTTGATCGTCGTCAAACATAAATTGCCGAACCGTTTTCCTCAAACGGTGTTTTAGGTCATTCCAGGATAGTCGGGTTGCGTTGTTACGGTAAGGCTGGTGGGTTGTTGTTTTGAAGTTGATATAGGGCTGACATTTGGAACGGTCTTCATCCATTCGAGAGCCCCCCTTAAATAAATTTCGATCGAGTGTTCCTTTTGTTGCAAACCATGTTTCGTTGAAGGATGCATCGGGGAAAGCGCTGCCTTCGTCAGGAGGCGCTTCGGGCTTGATGCCATGAGCCCAGCATCGTGTTCCGAAAAAATGGCTGAAATGAAGATGGCACCTAAGGTTGCGGTTCTATTGTTGTTGGTATTCTTTCCATTCAATACTTGGGCGGGAGAAAGGATCACCCTTGACCAGGTAATGGATAAGGTCATTGAAAATTCCTTTGATGTAGCGATTGCCGAAAAGGACATTCAAATAAGCGAGGCGGGAAAGAGAGAAACGCTATCTCTTTACTATCCCGCAATCAAAGGAAAATGGAATTCGGAATATATAAGGGACTTAACCGGCAGCGACGGCGATCTTACATCCGTCGGCAATTCGGTATTCGGTGAACCCACCAGTTACCGAAACTCCTATACCCTCAATGCCGAGTGGCTGTTATATGATTTCGGCGCAAGGGCAAACAAGCTGGCCTTTGCGGAAAAGGATATCGCGGCAAGAAGCGTCGCCCGAATCCAGTCCATTCGGGATATAAAGCTAAAAGCCCTGCAGCTTTATACGGAGTTACTTCATATTTCCCGTGAACTGGCGGCAAAAAAAACACTTCTGGGGTTTCAAAAGGAACTGTTCTTCGCATCCGAGAGACTTCAACAGGCCGGCATGCTTTTTAAGGTCGATATGGTGGATGATATGCTCAACACCATAAAAACCGTCAACACCATCGACGAGTTGCAAGGAAAACTCCAAAAAACGCTGCATGAACTCTCCCTCTTTACGAGAGAACCCTATCAAGGCGAGAATATTGAAATAGGAGATTTTACGGAAATCAATACGGGACGAGAGCCATTTTCGGAAGAAAAGGTGCCCGAATCTCGCATCTACGAACTTGAGATTGAAAAAAAGCAAAATGAACTGGCCATATTGAAGAAAAGCTGGCTCCCGAGGTTCGATTTTTATTCGGGATATATTTGGTATGGAAAGGATACGGGTTCTTACGTGCACTCTATCGAGAATATTCAGGATCAAAATTATATAATCGGCATTTCCGCATCCTTTTCTTTTTTCAGCGGGTTTAAAACGAGGGCCCGAATTGAAAAGGTAAATTTTGAAATAGAGAAACTTAAACTAGAAAAAGACAAAAATCTCTATGAGTTAACGAAAAGGTACCGAACTACCGATCAGAGCGTTACAACGCTTGCCGAAGAGATAACTTCCCGGAAAGAGATGATTCACAAAACAACGGAAAAGCTGAGCATGGCGGAACGGTTGATGGTGGAAAAGGTGACAGGCCAAAAGGAATTTTTAAATCAAAAAATAGAACTCGCAAATGAACAATTGGCACTTCAACAGGCAGAAATAAATATCAATTCCGCAAGAATTCGACTCATGCTTCTATCAACGGGAACCCATTAATGGAAACGGCCCTTGTCTGCCTGGAACTGATCGCCAGAGTCCATCAGATAAATCTGGATTTACGGACCCTGAAAAGAGATGCAGGGATTCCCGGCGCTGACCTGAGTAAAGAGGAGCTTCTGCGGGCCGCAAAAGTACTCGGGTTTAAGGCCCGGTTGAAATCTTTTCCGCTTGAAAAACTGCTCCCAAAATACCCCACGCCGTTTATTGCCATTTTGAAGGATGAAAGCTTCGCCGTCTTTCTGAAGGCCAATGAAGCAGAGAAAACCGCACTTGTCTTTCTCCCGAGGGAAAAATCGGCAAAGCAACTGAGCTATAATGATTTTGGGCAGCTTTGGGACAATGAAAGCATAGTCTTAAAGCACAGCCTCATTTCTTCGGAAGGCACTTTCGGGTTTAAGTGGTTTTTCAACGAGATTCTGCATTACAAGCAGATTATCGGTCAGGTTTTGTTAGGGTCCTTCATCGTTCAGCTCTTCGGATTTGTGACGCCCCTTTTTACGCAGGTCATTCTTGATAAGGTGATCGTTCATCGCAGCATGACCACGCTCGATGTCCTTGCCGTCGCCTTTCTGGCCGTAATGGTCTTTGAGCTTTTTCTAAATCTTGCCAGAAACTATGTCTTTGTCCATACGGCCAAAAAAATCGACGCCAAGCTCGGCGCGAAATTATTCAAGCACCTCCTTTCGCTCCCCTACATCTATTTTGAGATGAGACAGGTGGGAAATATTGTTGCAAGGGTGCGGGAGCTGGACAATATCCGGGAATTTATCACCAACCGATGCGTTTCCGTCGTTGTGGATCTTTTTTTCTCCCTGGCCTTCGTGATGGTGATGTTTATCTACTCCGTAAAGCTGAGCCTTGTCTTTCTGGCCTTTGTGCTCCTGGTGGGGATTTTATATCTATCGGTGACACCGGAGCTTCGAAAGCGGCTTCAGCATAAATTCATCATGGCGGCCCAATCCAACTCCTATCTCGTCGAATCCGTCACCGGGATGCATACGGTAAAGTCGCTCGCGCTCGAAGGGGCCATGCAGCGAAAATGGGAGGACAATCTCGGCAAATACGTCCATTCCGGTTTTAAGCTCGCCAACATGGCCAACATCTCCGGCGCTATTTCCGGATTATTTCAGCGGCTCATGACGATTGTGGTCTTGTATCTCGGGGTAAAGCTCGTCATCGACAATCAACTGACGATCGGTCAGCTCATTGCCTTTCAGATGTTTTCCGGGCTGTTCACCGGGCCCTTCATGCGGCTTTTAAGCCTTTGGAACGAGTTTCAGCAGGCACTGTTATCCGTCGAGCGGATTGGCGACATATTGAACAATCCGCTCGAATCCAAAAAGGGCCATGACATTACGCTGGCGAAAATAAAGGGGGACCTTCGGTTTGAGAATATCTCGTTCAAGTACAACCAGAATTCCAAAGATGCCCTTTCCGGAATGAGTTTCAATATAAAGGCGGGAACCAGCGTCGGACTTGTCGGGAGAAGCGGTAGTGGCAAAAGCACCGTGACGAAACTGATCGAGCGCCTCTATATTCCCAGTGAGGGCGCCATTTACGTCGATGATATCGATCTGCGGCATATGAGCCCCTCCTGGCTCCGGTATCATATGGGGGTGGTGCTGCAGGAGGATTTTTTATTCAGCGGCACGATAAGGGAAAACATTGCGCTTCCCCGATCCGATGCCCCGATGGAAGCGATTATTGAAGTGGCTAAAATTGCCGGCGCTCATCAGTTCATCTCCGAAATGCCGATGGGCTACGACACCCTTGTCGGGGAAAGAGGCTCCACGCTCTCCGGCGGGCAAAAACAGCGCATTGCAATCGCCCGGGCGCTGATTACCAATCCCCGGATTTTTATTCTGGACGAGGCCACCTCCTCGCTCGATTACGAATCCGAGCGGCTGATTCAGAAAAATCTTTCCAAAATCATCAAGGGCCGCACCACCTTTATCGTGGCGCACCGGCTCTCGACGGTTAAAAACTGCGATATCATTATCGCCCTTGATAACGGAAAGATCGTTGAAAGTGGGACTCATGAGGCGTTGATGCGGAAGAAGGGGTATTATTGGCAGCTTTGTATGATGCAGGAGGGGGAGGGGCTGTAAGGGCAGTATTCAGGATTCAGGAGCCAGTATCCAGGAGCCGGAATGTGGTATCCAGAATAGGATAGTTGCGCACCCGAAGTATAGAATCTGGAGCCTAACTCAAAGGTACCCGATTCCGACGTCAGGACCACATCCACCTGAATCCAGTGCCCGGAATCTGATTGTCGATTCCCAAAATCCAGTTTTTTGCTCCGGACTTCTGAATACCACATTCCGGCTCCTGGATACTGGCTCCTGGATACCGTTTCCGAAGGAAACGCTCATGTTCAAACTATTCGAAAAAGACGACAGCCACGAATTCCTCCCCATCATGGCGGAAATAGAAGAGGAACCCCAAAACCCGCTGGGAAGCGTGATTTTCTGGATTATCGTGGGCGCCATGGCCTTTTTTGTGATCTGGATGTGTGTGGGGAAAGTGGATGTGGTCATTACCGCGCGGGGAACCGTCATACCGGAAGGAGATGTCAAAATTATCCAGCCGCTTGAAACCGGCGTTGTCAGTGCGATTCTTTGCAAAGAAGGGGATTTTGTCAAAGAAAAGCAGGTACTAATTGAGATAGACCCGTCCATTACCGAGCCGGAGCTGAAATCGAAGAAAAAAAGCCTTCAGTACCTCCAGCTCGAAAAATCAAGAATCAATTCGCTTCTGGGGAGCAAGCCGTTTCATCCGGAAGACAAGGGACAGGATTCGGAAACCTTGAACATCCAGCGGCAATTGTATGATGCCGCCTCCGGTAGCCTTCAAAAACAGCTTGAAGCCAAAAAGGCGGAGCTGGATCGGGTTGGTGAAGACATTAACGCTGCCCGAAAAGACAAAAAATACAATGAGGATATGCTGGTTATCTCCTTGGAAAAGGAGGCGCGGTTAAAAAATGTTTTGGATATCATTCCCAAGAATGAATATGAAAAAACGCTCAATGATATTTTAACCTTCAAAAATAATATCGAACAGCTTGATCATAAATTGGCCCAGGCAGAATACCAGGCGGTTAGGGTCAAAAGTGAGGCGGCCACCATTGAAAAGGAGTTTAAAACAACCAGTCTGAAAGAGTATTCGGAAAGGCAAAAGCAAAGCACCGAAATTCAGGCGGAAATTGACAAGAACGCCTTTCGTAACGAAAAGCAAAGGATTCTTTCCCCCGTGGAGGGCCATATCAGCAATCTGTTTATCCATACAGTTGGAGGCGTGGTAACGCCTGCCCAGAAAATCCTCTCTGTGGTCCCGGTTGCGACCCCGCTAGTTATTAAAGCGGTTCTGCTAAATAAGGATATCGGGTTTGTCGGGGAACAATTGCCCGTCTCCATAAAGATTGACACGTTTGATTTCCAGAAGTACGGCATTCTGAAAGGAAGGGTGAGAAATATATCAAAACACAGCGTTGAAGATGAAAAACTGGGGCACGTGTATGAGGTTTTTATCCAGCCGGAAGAGAACGAGCTGATGGTTGAAGGGGAAAAAATGAAAATCAGTTCAGGCATGACCTTGACTGCGGAAGTTAAGGTGGAAAACCGAAGGATAATCGAGTTTTTTATCTATCCGATCACCAAATATCTGGATGAGGGGCTTAGTGTACGATAATAACCTGATTAATTGATAAAAAACAACGAGATATCCTATTCGAAATAACTCTTTAATAACTGTTGACATTTTTTCCGTCTTGAGTTAGGCGATTACAAGTCATTTTCCTCACACAAGTTTTTTTTATTTGTTTCAGGTCGGTTAGGCTGCGTTGTCGATGTAAAATTGGTCGGTCGTTGGTTTAAAGCTGCTATTGGGCTGAATTTCGAAGGGTGTTAATCCATTCGAGAATCCCTCTCATTAAATAAATTTCGTTCGAGTTTTACCCTTGCTCCAAACCATGTTCCACTTGGGAATGCGCAACAAAAGTTGCTGACCGTGATAGGCGGCAAATAAACAAGCAGTTGGCTTCAAAAGTTGTCTTATCAATGGCCATTGCGGCAGCACAACTTCATATACGCCAATCAAGGCAGTAATGATTGGGTTCTCGGAAGA
Source organism: Desulfobacterales bacterium (assembly GCA_034003325.1). NCBI lineage: Bacteria > Pseudomonadati > Thermodesulfobacteriota > Desulfobacteria > Desulfobacterales > Desulfobacterales bacterium. The sequence continues at coordinate 799 of JAVEYW010000010.1, read as the reverse complement.
GGCGGCAAAAGTGGTCCTGCAACAGAAGTTGGGGTAGTGTCATGCACTTTCTCATGATTTTACTTATAATTGTATTTCCAGGCGTGGCATTCGCCGATGTCGGGTTGCCTATGTTGGCAATTGTTTGGCCATTATCTGTGCCAACGATCATTCCTGTTATTGCCATTGAGAGTTGGCTCGTTCGCCGTGAACTAAATGTCGAATGGCATACAGCCATTATCCAAATGACTAAAGCGAACATTTTTTCAACCGCAGTAGGCATTCCCATCGCGTGGATTGCATCAGTTGCTCTTGAATTAATTTTAGCCTACTTGGTCATGAATCTCGCAGACTCGAAATCCTATCCCCCGTATATCGTCGGTGAAGTCGGTGCGGTAATCCTTTCTGCCCCTTGGCTTGGCCCATTCCATAGCGGACGGCACTGGATAATTCCAGTAGCAACAACAGTCCTGTTAGTTCCATTCTTTTTCGCCTCGTTTTGGGTGGAAGCCTGGTACGTTGCCCGCTCGTTACGTTCGGAGGCACCAGAGAAGGTGCGTAAAGCAGTTTGGAACGCAAACTTTCTCAGTTATTCAGCCATACTTGCTGCTTGTGTAATCTGGCTGGCGGTTGGGGTCGCTGCACATGTGTAGGCCATTTTCAGCCAGCAACCTATGACGAGAAGAATAGCTACAATGCCGTTTCCTTAACAATTTGTTTTGTATTCATAGAAAAATCGATGTTGTTTGACCCTGTGTCGCCTTGGAAATTTTCTGTTGGGTCTCACGGATTCTGTCGTCTGAATGAATATGGTTCTTAG